>NZ_LGQU01000007.1:0-46293 GCF_003115935.1 Azospirillum sp. TSH20 | reverse complement strand
CCCTGCGGTCGAACGCCAAGGCCCATCAGGCCATGCACGAGCAGATGACCAAGGGCGGCATGCCGTCCGCGTGGCCGGACCGGCTGGCCGTCCAGCAGAAGGTTCTGGAGACCCGGCTCGACGCCATGAAGGCTATTGAGGCCGCCGCCAAGCCGCTCTATGCCGTGCTGACCGACGACCAGAAGAAGGCCGCCGACCGGCTGTTCGCCAGCCCGATGGGAATGATGTGAGAGGCCGCCCGGCACGGGTCCGTCGCCGCGGTTGGGGCGAGGACCCGGAAGCCGTTACGGTCGTCATGGTCGATGCAGGGATCGAGCAGCATGCCGATGGTCCGTCTCAATGAACGGCAGCGCCGCCGCCACAAGTTCCGGAATCTGGGGCAATCCATCCTGCTGGTGGGCAGCCTGGGTCTGCTCGTGGCGGCGATCGGCTGGCTGCTCTCCGGATGGTTCGGCGTCGTCTGGTCAGCCATCCTCATCGGTGCGACGGTGGCGTTCAGCCCGACCGTATCGCCGCGGACGATCCTGCGGCTCTACGGAGCCCGGCGCCTCGGCCCTTACGACCTTCCCGAGGTCCAGCAGGCCACCCGGCTGCTGGCCCGGCGCGCCGGGCTGCCCAGCGTTCCCGAGTTGCACTATCTGGCGACCCCGGTGCCGAATGCCTTCACGGTCGGCTCCTCGCGCGGCAGCGCCATCGTCCTGACCGACGGGTTGCTGCGAACGATGAGCCTGCGTGAACTGGCGGGGATCCTGGCCCACGAGATCAGCCATGTCCGCAACCACGATCTCTGGACCATGGGTTTGGCCGACATCATCAGCCGGGTCACCAGCGCCATGGCGACGACCGGAGTCGTCCTTCTGCTCCTGAGCCTGCCGCAGACGATGGAGCGGCACGGCACGGTCAACTGGCCGCTGATCGTGCTTCTTTGGGCGGCACCCCCCATCAACACGCTCATTCAACTGCGGCTCTCGCGCACTCGGGAGTTCGACGCCGATCTGGATGCCGCCGACCTGACCGGCGACCCGGAGGGTCTGGCATTTGCCTTGGCGAAGCTCCAGCGATACGATCCCGGCTTCTGGGAGCGTATTCTCTGGCCAGGACGGCGAAATCCGCATCCGTCCGTGCTGCGCACCCATCCCGAAATCGAGGAACGCATCGGGCGCCTGCTCTCGCTTCAGCAGGCCGACGAGGCGTTCCCCACCTCCGAAGCCCGCATGGTCGGGCTCCCCACCCATTGGGCGCGGCCGGCCCATCGGCCCCGCTGGCGCGCATCCGGTCTTTGGCATTGAGGTTCAACATGCGTTTTTCCAGAACGGCGGCGATCGGCATCGGCTTTGCCTTGGCCGCCGTGGTCGCGGTGGCCGGCGCGATCATGCTCGTCGGCCCGAAGGCGGGCGCCGACCCGGCGGATGCCGCGCAGGTCGCCCGCGGGAAGGTTGTGTATGCCGACCAGTGCGCGTCGTGCCACGGGGCCCGGCTCGAAGGCCAGACGAACTGGCAGAGCCGCAAGGCCGACGGCCGTCTGCCCGCGCCGCCTCACGATGCGTCCGGCCATACGTGGCACCACCCGGACGCGGATCTCTTCAAGATCACCAAGCAGGGCATCGCGGCGTTCGCCCCGCCCGGCTACAGCAGCGATATGCCTGCGTTCGGCGCCAAGCTGAGCGACGCCGACATCTGGGCGGTTCTCGCCTTCATCAAAAGCTCCTGGCCGGAAGACATCCGCCGCCGCCACGCCGCCATGAGCGAGCGGTCGAAGAACTGAGGAGAGGCAGCGCAAACAGAAAGGGCGGAGCCTTTGCGGCCCCGCCCTCTTCTTGCTCTCCGGTTACGGAGAGCGAACCGACCGCACCACCCGCATCACACGTCCAGGTTCGACACCTTCAGCGCGTTGTCCTGGATGAACTCGCGGCGCGGTTCGACGATGTCGCCCATCAGGGTGGAGAAGACCTCCTCCGCCTGATCGGCATGGCTGACGCGGACCTGCAGCAGCGAGCGCTTGGTCGGGTCCAGCGTGGTCTCCCACAGCTGGTCCGGGTTCATCTCGCCCAGGCCCTTGTAGCGCTGGATGGTGACGCCGCGGCGGCCCAGTTCCATCACCGTGTCGAACAGGGCGACGGGGCCGGTCAGGGCGCGGGTTTCCTTCTGCTTTTCGAAGGCCTTGCCGGCGGTGCCGAACACCCGCTTCAGGTCGGCGGCCAGACCGTCGAGACGGCGGGCCTCGCCGCTCTTCAGCAGGTCGGCGTCGAACAGGTGGCGATGGGTGACGCCGCGCCGGGCGCGGATCACGGCATAGCCGCCCTGGGGCAGCGCCTCGCCGCGCCAGCCGCCGTCGGCGTCCATCGTGTTCATCCGCTCGGCGACCGCCTTGGCCGCGGCCTCCGCCGCCGCCTTGTCGTCGGCCAGGGCGGCGGACAGGGCGCCGGCGACCGCCGCCTGTTCCACCACCATGGCGCTGCCGACCTTGCGCGACAGCGTGTCGATCGCCGGACGCGCGGTGCGGGCCTGATCGACCAGGCCGGACAGCTGATCGCCGATCAGCAGGGTGCCGTCGGACAGCTGGACCGACAGGTCGCTCAACGCGGCCTCGACCAGATACTCTTCGAGCGCCCGGTCGTCCTTCAGGTAGCGTTCCTTGGCGTTGCCGCGCTTGATGCGGTAGAGCGGCGGCTGGGCGATGTAGAGATAGCCGCGCTCGATCAGGTCGGGCATCTGCCGGAAGAAGAAGGTCAGCAGCAGGGTGCGGATGTGGCTGCCGTCCACGTCCGCGTCGGTCATGATGATGATCTTGTGGTAGCGCGTCTTGTCGGCGTTGAACTCGTCGCGGCCGATGCCGGTGCCGAGCGCCGCGATCAGCGTGCCGATCTCCGCCGAGCCCAGCATCTTGTCGAAGCGCGCCCGTTCCACGTTCAGGATCTTGCCGCGCAGCGGCAGGATGGCCTGGAACTGGCGCGAGCGGCCCTGCTTGGCCGAGCCGCCGGCCGAGTCACCCTCGACGATGAACAGCTCCGACGACGCCGGGTCGCGTTCCTGGCAGTCGGCCAGCTTGCCGGGCAGCGACGCCATGTCGAGCGCGCCCTTGCGCCGGGTCAGCTCGCGCGCCTTGCGGGCGGCCTCGCGGGCGGCGGCGGCTTCCACCACCTTCTGGACGACGCGGCGGGCGTCGGCCGGATGCTCCTCGAAATACTGGGCCAGCGCCTCGCCCACCACCGCCTCGACGACGGGACGGACCTCCGACGAGACCAGCTTGTCCTTGGTCTGGCTGGAGAATTTCGGATCGGGCACCTTCACCGACAGGACGCAGGTCAGGCCTTCACGGGCGTCGTCGCCCGACAGGTTGACCTTCTCCTTCTTGGCGATGCCGGATTCGTTGGCATAGTTGTTGATGGCACGGGTCAGCGCCGCGCGGAAGCCGGCGAGGTGGGTGCCGCCGTCCTTCTGCGGGATGTTGTTGGTGAAGCACAGCGTCGTCTCGTGGTAACTGTCGTTCCACTGCAGCGCGCATTCCACCGTCACCACGCCGCCATGTTCGGTCGGGCGTTCGTTCTTCAAGGTGATCGCCGGCTTGTGCAGCGGCGCCTTGGAACGGTCGAGCCAGTTGACGAAGGCTTCCAGGCCGCCTTCGTAATGCAGGTCCTGCACCTTCGGCTCCACCCCGCGCGCGTCGGTCAGAACCAGACGGACGCCGGAGTTGAGGAAGGCCAGTTCGCGCAGCCGGTGTTCCAGCGTGGCGTAATCGAACTCGATGTTGGTGAAGGTCTCGGCCGAGGGCATGAAGGTGACTTCGGTGCCCGACAGCTGCTTGCCCTTCTCCGGCACCATCGGCGCCTCGCCGACATCGGCCAGCGGCGCCTCGGCGACGCCGTGGCGGAAGCGCATGGTCCAGGTGCGGCCGCCGCGCCAGATGCGGAGATCCAGCGTTTCGGACAGCGCGTTCACCACCGACACGCCGACGCCGTGCAGGCCGCCGGAGACCTTGTAGCTGTTCTGGTTGAACTTGCCGCCGGCATGGAGCTGGGTCATCACGACCTCGGCCGCCGAGACGCCTTCCTCCGAATGGATGTCGGTCGGGATGCCGCGTCCGTTGTCGCGCACCGTGACCGATCCGTCGGCGTTCAGCAGAACCTCGACCTTGTCGCAATAGCCGGCCAACGCCTCGTCGATGGCGTTGTCGACCACCTCGTACACCATGTGGTGCAGGCCGGACCCGTCGTCGGTGTCGCCGATGTACATGCCGGGGCGTTTGCGCACGGCATCGAGCCCGCGCAGAACGGTGATCGACTCCGCCCCATAGTCCGCCTGTTGGGGCTCCGACTGCGGGAGGTCGTTCTTCAGTGCTTCCTGTGCCATGCGTCGACTATAACAGATTCGGTTGTGGATTCGGCGGTTTAGCGTGCGTGAACACGGCTTTTTTTTGGGTCTTGGCCCGAATTTCCACCCCTATCCGGGGCGGATGTGGGCGTCTTCGATGCGGAACCGGCGGGCATCCTCGCCAAGCGGGTCGAAAACCCCCTCGTCGGTGCCGGTCATCCAGGCCTGGGCGCCCAATGCCAGGATTTCGCCGAACAGCGCGGCGCGCCGTTCGGGGTCGAGATGGGCGGCCACTTCGTCCAGCAGAAGGATGGGTGCCGCCCCGCGTTCGGCCGCCAGCAGCCGGGCGTTGGCCAGCACGATGGCGATCAGCAGGGCCTTCTGCTCGCCGGTGGAGCAGAGCGCCGCCGGCATGTCCTTGGGCGCGTGGCGGACGGCGAGGTCGCTCTTGTGCGGTCCCGCCAACGCGCCGCCGCCATCGGCATCGGCGCGGCGGCCGATGCGCAGACTGTCGCGCAACGCATCCTCCGCTGCCAGCGCCGGGCCTTCGTCCAGCCAGCGCTCCACCGTGCCGGCGACGGCAAGGTCGGCGCCGGGAAAGGGACCGACCGAGCGGGCGCAGGCGGCACGGAGCCGCTGCACCACCTCCCGCCGGGCCGCGGCGACGGCGATGCCGGTGGTCGCCATCTGGTCCTCAAGCGCGCCGAGCCAGCCCTCGTCGAAGCGGCCGTCGCGCAGCAGCCGGGCGCGTTCGCGCAGCGCATGTTCATAACGGGACAGCCGCCCGGCATGGGCGGGATCGAAGCCGAAGACCAGCCGGTCGAGGAAGCGCCGCCGTCCGCTCGATCCTTCGAGGAACAGGCGGTCCATCTGCGGGGTCAGCCAGACCATGGCGACATGGTCGGCGAGTGCCGTCTGGCCTTTGGCCGGATGGCCGTCGATGCGGACCAGCCGGCGGTCGCGGTCGGAGGTGCGATTGCCGTCATGGGGTTCGCGGCCGGTGCCGATCTCCACCGGACCCATCGGGGTGTCGAGCATGGCCGCCACCGCCCAGCCGGCGCCGGGGGGCGATCCCAGCCGCTCCACCTCGGCCAGCCGGGCGCCGCGGATGCCGCGGCCGGGGGCGAGGAAGCTGACGGCTTCCAAAAGGTTGGTCTTGCCGGCCCCGTTCGGGCCGATCAGGGCGACGGGCCGGCGGTCGGGCTCCAGCCGCGCGGAGTCATAGCCACGGAAGCGCGTCAGCGTCATCCGCCGCACCGCCAAAGCGGGGGCCAAAGCCTGGGTTGGGGCGGACACCGGGGTACCGCCGCTCATCGAAACTGCCGTGTGCTGCAACTGGTCCGTTCCGCCTGGGGCGGGGACGATCCCCGCAGCCCCATCACACACGCATCGGCATCAGGACATAGAGCGCGGTGGAGTCGGCAACGTCGCGGATGATGGTCGGCGACGCGGCGTCGGCCAGCGTGAACTGGGCGCCCTCGCCCTCGATCTGCTGCGTGATGTCCAGCAGATAGCGAGAGTTGAAGCCGATTTCCAGCGGGGACTCGGCGTAATTGACCTCCAGCTCCTCGGTGGCGCTGCCCGATTCCGGGCTGGTGGCCGACAGGGTCAGGGCGCCGCGGACCAGGGACAGCTTCACCGCCCGGCTCTTTTCGGTGGAGATGGTGGCGACACGGTCGACGGCGGCGGCGAACAGCTTGGCGTCCACCTCCATCACCTTGTCGTTGCCGACCGGGATCACCCGCTCATAGTCGGGGAAGGTGCCGTCGATCAGCTTGGAGGTGACGACGACGCTGTCGAAGCCGAAGCGGATCTTGTTGTCGGACAACGACAGCTCGATGCGGTCGGCGGCCTCGTCCACCAGCTTGCGGATTTCGGTGACGGTCTTGCGCGGGATGATGACGCCGGGGATGCCCTCCGCCCCGTCCGGCAGCGGCATCTCGACCCGGGCCAGCCGGTGGCCGTCGGTGGCGACGGCGCGCAGCACCGGCGTCTCCAGGCTGCCCATCTTGCTCTTGGCGGCGTGCAGATAGATGCCATTCAGGTAATAGCGCGTCTCCTCGGTGGAGATCGCGAAGCGGGTGCGGTCGATCAGCCCGCGCAGATCGGCGGCGGCGACCGAGAAATTGTGCTTCAGCTCGCCGCTGGACAGCTGCGGGAAATCCTCCACCGGCAGGCAGGACAGCTTGAACTGCGACCGGCCGGCGCGCAGCGTCAGGATGGTCCCGTCGCCGCCGATGTCCAGCTCGACCTGGCTGCCGTCGGGCAGCTTGCGGACGATGTCGAACAGGGTGTGGGCGGGGGCGGTGGTGCCGCCGGGGCGCCCGACCGTCGCCGGGACGGTCTCGACGATCTCCAGATCCATGTCGGTGGCGGCCAGCGACAGTTCGCCGTCGCCCGCGCGCAGCAGGACGTTGGACAGGATCGGAATGGTGTTCCGCCGCTCGACCACACTCTGCACGTGACCCAGGGAACGGAGAAGGGCGGCGCGTTCGATGGTGATGTTCATGCTGGCGTCGTCTCGGCGGGAGGAGTGACTGAAAAGCGGGACCACCGGGGTTGCGGGCCGTTGTCCGGCCGTCCCGCCCCGAGCGGGCGCGCATCATACCACATCGATGGTTGCGTCGAACCAAATTGTTGCGGCCAAGGCCTTCGGCCGAGAGGGAGTCAGCCCTCCCCCCGCCGCCTGCCCTCATGCAGCCGCAGGATGTCGACGAAATCCGCGCTCTGCCAGTTGCGCGACCGGCTCAGTTCGCTGCGGACGCTGGCGACGAAGGCGTCGATCACCGCCCATTCGTCGTCGGCGATCTCCCCGACATCCTCAAGATAGCGGAAGACGACCCGGTGCAGGCCCTGGCTGACCGGGCTGATCCAGCCGTCCACCGTCTCGCCCATCGCCGCCATCAGCCGGCGGATGCGCAGCATGTGCGCCATGCGGTGGGCGGGCTTCTCCTGCGGTTCGGCCTTCATTGCCTGGATGAAGGCGAGGCGGCCGGTCTCCACCGCATAGAGGCGCAGCGACTTCAGCTCCGGGTTGGCGTAGCCGGCATTGCCGAGATAGCGGCCCCAGCGCCAGACCAGTTCCAGCAGCCAGACGATGTCCTCATGGTCGGGCACCGGGGCATGGCGGGCGTTCATCGCCGCCTGCAGCCGGGCGGCCAGCGCCGGCATCACCGTGCCGGTCAATTCGCGGCTGACCGCCGCCAGCTCCGCCCGCAGCGCCGGGCCGGTGGAGCGGCTGGCGAGGAAGCCGGTGCCGGACAGCGCCGTCAGCGCCCGGTCGAAGCGCTCCACCGCTTCGTGCAGCAGGGCGCGGGTCGGGGCGGGGGCGGACAGAACCCCGCCGTCCTGGATGTCCATGTCGCCGAACATGCCGTCCACCACCTCGCGGATGGTGGTGCAGGCGGCGTTGAAGTGGCAGAGCAGGGCGCGCAGCAGCGGGTGCGACTCGCGCACCGCCGGGCCGCCCGAACCGACATGCTCGCGCACATGGCGCAGGAACACGTCGTAGCGGCGCTTGAAGTTCAGCCCGTAGAGCGGGGCGAACCAGGCCAGCACCTGCGACTGGTCGCGGAAGGGCAGGCCGAGATCGCGCACCCGGCGGACGAAGCCGACCATCAGCGCCGACTGGCAATCGACCTCGGCGGACCGGGGATCGCCGGCGCCCTGCATCTCCTCAATGTCGCGGCGCATCCGCTCGGTCAGCGGCACCAGCACCTCGTTGTGCTCCAGCAGGGCGCGGACGAAGCCCAGCAGGTCGCCGTCGATCGGCGCCTTGCGGCCGAGATACTGGGTGCGCAGCCGGGCGTCGTGGTGCGCCTCCTCATTCGCCAGCGCCAGGAAGCGGTCGGTCAGCTTGCGGTCGCCGACCATGGTGTAGAGGAAGTCCAGCGCCTCTTTACGCATCAGTTCGCGCATCACCATGGCGTCGGGGCTGGCCAGCACGGCGTCCAGCATCGCCTCGCGCGCCATCGCGTCCAGCCGGCTCTGCACCTCCGCCGCAAGGCCGGGAAAGGCATAACGGGTCAGCGCCGCCCAGATGCCGCCCATGTCCACCCGCTGGATCAGCGCCGGCACCGACTCAGGCGAGCGGTAGAGGATCGGGTCGTCGACCAGGAAGGGTTCGAACAGGCTGGTGAACAGCCGCCGTGCCTTCATCGGCCGCAGCCGGTTGAAATGGTCGACCAGCGCGTCGCGCAGATGACGTGCCCGCTCGCCGTTCGGGCTGGGGGCCCCTTCAACCGCGTCCAGCACGGATCGGATGGCGTGCATGGGGATGCGGGCGACGACCTCGTCCATCTGGCGGCGGAAGGCGGTGGCATCCATCATGTCCCTGGCCGCCATGTCCCTGGCCGCCGGAAGACCGGCGGAGGGGAGGGAGGTCGTGACCGTCGGCGTGCTGCTCATGCGCCCAACACCTCGCAGGATCGTCGTCGCCTGGACGCTCATGATCCCGGGAGATTATTAAATAACCTTTGCTATTTCCATGCGTGTCTTCGGCCGAGTTTTATGATTATCGGAATATGACGGGCAATTGCTTTGTAATCTCAGGTTTACCTTTTTCCCGAGTCTTCGACTAAAGCCCGGCCGCCAGCTGCGCCTCCAACCCGGCGCGGTAGTCGGGATAGGTCAGGGTGACGCCAAGCTGGCGCTTGATGCGGTCGTTCTTCACCCGACGGCAATCGGCGTAGAAGCTGGCGGCCATCGGCGACATTTCCGCCTGATCGAAGGGCACCAGCGGCGGCGGCTCCACTCCCAGCAGGCGGCAGGCATATTCCACCACCTCGTGCGACGGGCTGGGCAGATCGTCGGCGACGTTGTAGATGGCGCCCAGCGTCGGCCGCGCCATCGACGCGCGCAGCGTGTTGGCGATGTCGTCGACATGAATGCGACAGAAGACCTGACCCGGCTTGTCCACCCGCTTGGCGATGCCGTCGCGCACGGAATCGATGGCGCTGCGGCCGGGGCCGTAGATTCCGGCCAGCCGGAACAGATGCATCGGCACGCCATACTGGCGGTACAGGTTCAGCCAGCCGCGCTCCGCCTCCACCCGCCGCTTCTGCCGCTCGCCGGTCGGCTTCAGCCAGGACGCCTCGCTGACCCACTCGCCGCCGGTGTCGCCATAGACGCCGGTGGTGGACAGGTAGCCGGCCCAGTCCAGCGTGCGCAGGTCGGCCAGATCGCGGGCATGCTGGTCCAGCACCGGGTCGCCCTTGCCGTCGGGCGGGATGCTGACCAGCAGATGGGTGGTGCCGGCCAGCGCCGCCTTGGCATCGGCCAGCGGCCGGCCGCGGTCGAACAGGAAAGGCTCGATGCCGTGGGCCTCCAACTCCGCCTTCTTCTCCTCGCTGCGGCAGGTAGCGGCGATGCGCCATCCCTCGGCGCGCAGCCGGTCGGCGAAGACGCGGGCGGTATAGCCGGGGCCGAAGACGAACAGGCGGGGATCGGTCATCACGGGCGTTCCGGTTGGGGCGGTGAACGGTGTAACGCCGGGCTCGGCCACCGAATTGGTGTGGGGGGCTTGCACCCTGCCCGGCGATGGCGGAGTGTAAAGGCACCATGACCCGACGCAATCTTTACCTTTCCGCCGCCCTCGCCCTGGGGCTTCTCGCCGTCCTGCTGGCTCCCTCGCCGGCCGCGCAGGCGGCCTCCGCCGGGCCGTCCTCTGGGCCGTCCTCCGGCCTCGACCGCAACCGCGAGCTTCAGGCCTGCGCCGCCAAGGCGGAGGCCAATCCCGACGGCGCCAAGGCCGACGCCAAGCGCTGGCAGGAGCAGGGCGGCGGCGACTTCGCCAAGCTCTGCTACGCGCTGGCGCAGTTCCATGCCGGCGAGTTCAAGGCGGCCGGAACCCAGATGGAAGCGCTGGTGCCGACGCTGGGCAAGGACGACCCCAGGGCCGCCGCCTCGCTGCTCGGCCGGGCCGGCTGGGCATGGCTGCGTGCTGGCGACCAGGGGAAGGCGGAGCGGCTCTACAGCGCGGCGCTCGACAAGACGCCCGGCGACGTCGACCTGCTGATTGACCGCGCCTTCGCCCGCGCCGAGGGTGAACGCTTCTGGGACGCCATCACCGACCTCGACGCCGCGCTGGCCCGCGATCCCCGCCGGGCGGACGCCTATCTCTACCGCGCGACCGCCAATAAGGCGCTGTCCAACTACCGGCAGGCGCTGTCCGACATCGACCATGCGCTGGAACTGAAACCCGGCGATCCGGAGGCGATCCTGCTGCGCGGCAACGTCAAGGCGCTGGGCGGCAACCTGCCGGCGGCGCGCGACGACTGGTCACTGACCCGCCGCGTCTCCCCCGACAGCGAATGGGGCCGCGCCGCCGCCGACAACCTCGCCCGCACGGCGGAGCTTGCCGGGGGCAAAGGCAAGGACGCAGGTAAGGATACGGGAAAGCCAAAGTCTCCCTGATATGAAGTCTCCCTGGTAAGGGGCGTCCGCTGAACGACGGGTGGCCTCAAGGCTTATCCGATGCAGGCACGGGCTGTCGGAGACCTTCCGGCGGCCCGTTTTGCCGTCCGGCCTTGCCACCGTCCTGACCGAGCCTGCGGGAGGAACCCCGCCGCCCATGCCGCGGTTCTCCCAGGCAAAGCCGGGGAGGGCACGATGTTCGAAGGATTCACGCTGGAGACCGTCGAACTGCCGGACGCGACCCTGCGGGTCCGTCATGGCGGGCAGGGGAGTCCGGTCCTGCTGCTCCACGGCCATCCGCGTACCCATGCGACCTGGCACCGGGTCGCGCCGCTGCTGGCGGCCTCCCACAGCGTGGTCTGCCCCGACCTGCGGGGGTTCGGCCGGTCGTCGAAGCCGGCGGACCGGCCCGACCATGCCAACTCCTCCAAACGGGCCAAGGCGCTGGATTGCCTCGCCCTAATGCGGCACCTCGGTTTCGAGCGCTTCGCCGTCGTCGGCCACGACCGTGGCTCCTACACCGCGTTCCGTCTGGCGATGGATCATCCGGCCGCCGTCACCCGCCTCGCCCTGCTCGACGGCGTGCCGATCCTGGAAGCCCTGGAGCGGTGCGATGCCCGCTTCGCCCAGGCATGGTGGCACTGGTTCTTCTTCGCCCAGCCGGACAAGCCGGAACGCGCCATCCTGGCCGATCCCGACGCCTGGTACGGCGGTTCGGCGGAGGCGATGGGGGAGGAGGCCTACCGTGATTTCCGCGCGGCCATCCATGATCCGGCCACCGTGCATGGCATGCTGGAGGATTACCGCGCCGGGCTGGGCATCGACCGCGACCATGATGCGGCCGATCGCGCGGCCGGCCGGCGGCTGAGCTGTCCGGTGCTGGCCTTATGGTCGTTGCGGGACGATCTGGAGGAACTTTACGGCGACGTTCTGGCGGTCTGGCGGCCCTGGGCGCCGGACCTGCGCGGGCGCGGCCTGGATTGCGGCCACCACATGGCGGAGGAGGCGCCCGAAGAGCTGGCGCGGGAGCTTCTGGAATTCCTCGGCACCTGACCGGACAAACGAAAAAGCCCCGCCGCGGTGACCGCGGGCGGGGCTTTTCCTTGAGCTGGACCTGTATCCGGACCTGTCGGACCGCTTACAGCGCCGAGTCGACCCACTGGAACAGCGCACCCTTGGGCAGGGCGCCGATCTTCGTGGCGGCGACGCTGCCGCCCTTGAACAGCATCAGCGTCGGGATGCCGCGCACGCCGTACTTGGTCGGGGTGTCCGGGTTCTCGTCGATGTTCAGCTTGGCGACGGTGACCTTGCCGTCATACTCGCCGGCCAGCTCGTCGAGCGCCGGGGCGATCATCTTGCAGGGGCCGCACCATTCCGCCCAGAAATCGACCAGGACCGGGCCGGTGGCCTTCAGGACGTCCTGCTCGAAGCTGTCGTCGGTAACCTTGATGGTGGTGCTCATGTGACCTCTTGCCTGGATTCGGAAGCGCCGCGGACCGGTTGTGGAAGGCCGGCGGCCATCGCCCCGTCAGTGGAATTGAGCAAAATGTAGGGCGGAGGCGCCCGGCCGGTCAAGTCACCCCATCTTTCGGGGGACCCGCCGGCCGCTCCTCATCCCACCCTTGGTGCCAATCCGGCCGCCGCCGCGTCCAGCACCGAGGGCGGCAACTCCATGGTGTAGGGGCCGTCGGTCCACAACAGCACGCAACGCACCCGGCGGCCTGGGTAAACGGCGCGCAACGCCTCGCGGTAGGCCGCCATCTGGCGCCGGTAAACCATTGGCACGTCTTCCAGATCCCGTGGCGGCGGCCGGTTGGTCTTATAGTCGACGATCCACACCGTATCGCCGGTCAGCGCCAGCCGGTCGATGCGGCCGGCCAGCGCCCGGCTGCCGTCGCCCAGCGCCACCACGCCGACCAGCGGCACCTCCGCCCGCGAGTCCGGGCCGAACAGATGCGCGAACTCCGCATGGCTCAGCACCGCCAGCGTCTCGCGCGCGATGGCGTCCTGCTGCTCCGGCGTCAGCTTGTGCGCCGGCCGGGCCAGGAAGCGGCGGCAGGCGGCATCCCGCGCCTCCCCGGCCAGATTGGGCAGGGTCTGCAACAGCCGGTGGACCAGCAGGCCGCGGCGGAAGCGCTGGCCGTCGTCGTTGCCGAGCGGGGAGCGCACCGCCGGTTCCTCGCCGTCCGGCCGGGACGGAGTCAGCGGCCGCGACGGTTCCGGCTCGCCCGGCGCCGGTTCGGCGATCCAGGGCGGCGGCGGCTCGGCCGATGCGCTTTCCTCCGTCTCGACATGGCGGGGCACCGCGGCGGTCTGGGGGCCGATCAGCCGCCAGCCATCACCGGCCCAGCCGTCGGGGCAGAGGCCGGTGAAGTCGAAGTCGTGCGGCACGCCGTTCTCGCGCATCGCCTCCTCGACCAGCCGGTACCAGCAATCGTCGGACGGCTCGCGCTTGCCCTGATGGCCGCAGATGTAGAGCCGGTCCTCCGCCCGTGTCAGCGCGACATAGAGCAGCCGGCGGTATTCCTGGTCGCGCCGCCGGTTGGCCCGCGCCCGCGCCTCGGCGCATAGCGCGTCCTCCTGGGACCGCCGGGCGGCGAACAGCGGGACCGGGCAGTCGTCGTCCGGCCACAGGATCGGTGGGCTCTGGGTCGGGCTGCCCAGCGTGTCGGGGAGGAAGACGATCGGAGCCTGCAACCCTTTGGAGCCGTGGACGGTCATGATCCGCACGGTGCCGCCGCCCTGTTCCAGCTCGCGCTTGATCTCCGCGTCGCTGGCCGCCAGCCAAGCCAGGAAATTCTGCAGGGACGGCGGCTCGGTCTTCTCGAAGGCGAGGCAGACGGCCAGGAACTCCTCCAGCGGATCCTGGGCGTCGGGGCCTAGCCGCTTGAGGATCGCGCGCCGTCCCGAGCGGTCGTCGGCCGGGCAGGGCCGGTTCAGCAGACCGGCGAACAGCTCGTACGGTGCCGAGAAGTCGGTGCGGGCCAGCAGATCGCCCAGATAGCGCCGGGCCGGGCGGAACTCCGGCTCGGTCTCCGCCAGGGCCACCAGCGAGCGCCACAGCGTACCGCGCCGGCCGTGGGCGACGCGGAACAGCTCCTCCTCCGTCAGCCCGATCAGCGGCCCCTTCAGCACGGTGGCGAGCGTCAGATCGTCGTCGGGCAGCAGCAGGAAATCGGCCAGCGCCACCAGATCCATCACCGCCAGCTGTTCGGTCAGCACCATGCGGTCGACGCCGGCCACCGGCACGCCGCGGTCCTTCAGCGCGCGCACCAGCTCGGTGACGAAGGCGGTGCGGCGGCGGACCAGCACCATGACGTCGCCGGGCTGCACCGGCCGTCCCTTGGCCTCCAGCGTCTCGCCGCTGTCGATCCAGCGATGCACCGTCGCCGCGATGACCGAGGCGAGGCGGGCCGACGGCGAATCGGCGGACTCGCGCGCCACCGGCGGCGCCCAGGCCGGCGCCTCGATGGCCTCGGCCGGCTTCACCGGCGGCCACAGCTCGACCAAACCGGCCTGCCCGCGGCGGAAGGCGCGGTGGCGGATGACCGGGCTGGCGTCGGACGCCACGCCGTCGCGGGCGCGGTCGATGGCGAAGACGGCATCCACCGTTTCCAGCACCGCGGCGGTCGAGCGGAAGGAGATGTCGAGATCGACCCCGGCCCACAGCCGCTCGGCCGATTCCGCCTTGTCCTGGAAATGGCGGCGCATGCGGGCGAATTCGGCCGGATCCGCGCGCTGGAAGCTGAAGATCGACTGCTTCTCGTCGCCCACCGCGAAGACGGTGCGGATCTTGCCGTCGGGGGCGGCGGCCTCCAGTTCGGCGAAGAACTCGCCGGCCAGCGACGCGACGATGGACCACTGGTCGGGGTTGGTGTCCTGCGCCTCGTCGATCAGGATATGGTCCAGGCCGCCGTCCAGCTTGTACAGCACCCAGGGCACCCGCGGTGCCATGCCGTCGCCGCCGCTCAGCAGCCGGTTGGCCGCCAGGATCAGGTCGTCGTAATCCAGCAGCGCGCGCGCCGCCTTGCGGTCGCGATAGGCGTCCAGCATCGCCTGCGCCAGCGTCAGCAGCGCGGTGGTCGAGGCGGCGACCCCGGCGGCCTTCACCCGCTCCGAAATCTCCACCAGCCGCTCCGCCTCCTTCTGCAGGGACAAGAGCGCCTGCGGGTAGGCGGTGGCCGGCTTCTTGGTCATCAGCGTCTTGCGCGGGCTGCCCTCGGTGGTCAGGAACAGGCGCTTGTAGGCCTCGAAGGCGCGCACCCGGCGGTCGGCGGCGTCGAGCCAGTGCTGGATGGCGATGCCGCGCTCCTGGTCGCCGGCGCTGCCGCCCGACAGCGCCCGGCAGGCCTCGCGCAGGGCCGGCGGGTCGCACTGGTCGTCGTGGCAGGCGTGGGTCAGGATCGACTCCTCGGTCACGCCGGGGGGCACCCCCAACCTGTCGTGGATGGCGTCGATCAGCCCATCCAGCCCGTGGAAGTCCTTGAGCAGCCGTTCCACCTGCCCGCGCTGGCTCGCCAGCTCCGCCAGCAGCCCGGCGAAATCCTCGGCGTTCAGGTCGCCGGTCAGCCGGCCCATGGCGCGGCCGAGCGGGCTGTCCGGTTCGGTGCGGCCGGCATGCAGCACGGCGTCGCGCGCCTCGGTCAGCAGCCCGTCGGCGGTGCGGTCGTCCATGACGTCGAAATGCGGCGCCAGTTCGGCTTCCAGCGGGAAGCGGCGCAGCAGCGACTGGCAGAAGGCGTGGATGGTCTGGATCTTCATGCCGCCGGGGCAGTCCACCACCTGGGCGAACAGGCGGCGCGCGTTCAGCCGCGCCTCCATCGACGGGCGCTCGCCGCACAGGTCGGCCAGCCGGTCCTCCAGCGCCTCGTCGGGCAGGGTGGCCCACAGGCCGAGCGTCCGGTTGATGCGGATCGCCATCTCCGCCGCCGCGGCCTTGGTGAAGGTCAGGCAGAGGATGCGCGCCGGCGGCGTGCCGGACAGCATCAGCCGCAGCACCCGGTCGGTCAGCACCTTGGTCTTGCCCGAGCCGGCGGACGCGCCGACCCACACCGACGCCGTCGGATCGGACGCCCGCCGCTGCGCCACGTTGGGATCGAGCGGCAGGGTACGGGGGGGCAGGTCGGTCATGGTCATGGGTGATGCTTCCGGTGCCGGGGCAGGGCCGGATGCTGGTCCAGATGCCGGGGGCAGGGCAAGGGCGAAAGATCAGGTGGTTGGGTCGGGCGCCGAAAGGGCAGGGTTGCCGCCTTTCATCACGGTGCCGCGGGCAAACATTTCGCCGGTGATTTCTGGTATTTCGTCGTATTCAGAAAGCTGGATGACGTGCCTATCGATCTTCGCCAAATCACTTCCCAGATCACGCTTGGTCTCGGTCATTGGGCTTCCTCATCGAAATAATGCGACGCCTGCCAAGATCGGATCGCCGTCGGAAATGTCTATGATCCAATTGGTGAAGAAGTGGCCAGCGCTTCTCACTCCCTCTCCCGTCCCGGGAGAGGGAAGGGGCCCATGGCATCGCCATGGGAAGGGTGAGGGGTGAGGCAAGGAGCCATGCGGTTCTCGCCTTTTGGGCCACCCCTCACCCTCCCCACGCCTGCAGCGCGGGTCCCCTCCCTCTCCCGGGGCGGGAGAGGGAGGTTTCACGCCAACACCACCCTGCCTCACTCTCCCTCTCCGCCGCCCGACGACCATTCCTGGACGCGGGCGAGATGCGCATAGTCGGTGTAGCGCGGCGCCATCGCCGGGCGCGGGCGGGAGCGGTAGGGGGTGTTGGGGTCGTCGAACTGCGCGATCAGCGCCTCCAGCCCGGCCCGCGCTTCTTCGCCCAATACAGCCGGGTCGCCCTTCACAGGCTTTTCCTCGCCGGCCGGGTCGCCGCCGGACAGGCGCCAGAAGGTCAGCTCCGCCACCTCGCCCTTGTCCACCCCGCTGAACCCGCCGGTTGCCGCGATGGCGGCCTCCAGCGGCAGCTGCGGGGCGAAGCCAAGCTCGATCTCCCGCGTGCTCGGCGGGGTGCCAGTCTTGTAGTCGATCACCACCAGCCCGTCGGGGCCACGGTCGACGCGGTCGGCCTTGGCGGTCAGGGTGAAGGGGCCGCCGGGGCCGGACAGCTCCAGCCGGCCCGGCACCTCGGTCGCCAGCGGACGCAGGCGGGGACGGCGCTCGCGCTCCAGATCGACGAACCAGCCGGCCACCCGCTCGAAGCGCGGCCACCAGAAGGCCCAGACGTCGGGATGGCTGCGCAGCAGCGGCCCGAAGCGCTCCCGCCCCAGCGCGATCAGCCGGTCGAGCGCGTCATGGGGCAGCGGGCCGGGATACTCGCGGACGAAGGCGTCGAGCGTGTCGTGGATGATCTGGCCGCGGTCCGACGCCCCCGGATCGGCGGCGATGGGATCGAGCGCCCGCAGCCGCAGGGCGTGCCGGGCATAGATGGCGTAGGGGTCGCGCATCCAGGTCTCGATCTCGGTCACCGACAGCTTGCGCGGCCGGGCGGTCAGCGGCGGGCGCGGCTCGGGCGCCGCCACCGGCTGCACCCGCTCCGGCTCGTCCAGCCCGCGTGCCCAGCCGAGCCAGCAGGCGCCACGGTCCTCAATGGCGCCGTCCAGCCCCAGCGCCTTCAGCACGGTTTCCAGCCGCAGGAGCCAGCGCGACGGCACGGTCGGCGTGCCCTCCACCCGCGCGGCGCGGGTCAGCACCACCTCCGGCGCGCCGCAGGCGTGGGCGAAGTCGTGAGCCGACATGCCGACCAGCCGTTCCGGGCTGGGCAGACCGAAATCGCGCCGCATCGGCCGCGACATCCACGGATCGGCGGATGCCGCCGGTGGCCATGTCCCCTCGTTCAGCCCGCCCAGGATGGTCAGGTCGAGATGCTGGAGACGCGCCTCCATCGGACCCAGGATGAACAGGCGCGGATGCAGGCCGTAGCGCGGACGCACCGCCCGCGCGCTCATCAGCGCATCGAGCAGCGCCGGGTAATCCTTGGCCGGGATCGCCGGAAAGCCTTCCGCCGCGTCCAGCAGGTCGTGGACGAAGCGCGCCGCCTCCTCGCCGTCGTCCTGGCGCCACAGCCGCTCCGCCCCGGTCAACTCATCGTCGGCGGCCAGCGATTCGCAAAAGGCGACATGGGCGCGGACGAGGTCGGCCAGCGGGGTGTCGGTGGTCAGCGCCTCCAGGAACGGGGCGGCGCGCTGGCCAATGTCGACCAGCCATGTGCGCAGGAACTCCTGCTGTTCCTCATGGTCGAAGCGGTCGGCCTGCTCCAGCGCCGCCAGCACGCCGTCGAAGCCCTCCGCCGGGCGGGGGCCACGCAGCACGATGCGTTCCAGCGCGCGGGCGGCGGCGCGGAAATCCGCCGAGTCGCGGCCGCCTGCCGCCATCGGATGCTTGGCCAGCGCCAGCAGGGCCAGCGGATGAACGCGGCTCGCCACCAGTTCCGCCGTCAGCCGCAGATAGGTGCCGACCGCGGTGTGGGCGAGCGGCTGGCCGCCCGAGTCGTTGACCAGGATGTCCCAGCGCGCCAGCGCCATGGCGACGCGGCGGCCCAGGTTGCGGTCGGGGGTGATGAGGGCGGCGGTCTTCGTCGGCGTTTCCAGGGCATGGCGCATCAGCAGCGCGATGACCTGGGCCTCCTCCTCCGAGGTCGCGGCGTCGATACGGGTCAGCCCGTCCAGCGCGGAAGCATCCACCCCGGACAGCTCGCGCCATCCCTCGGTGGTCGCCGCCGGGCGCATCGCTTCGGCGATCAGGCGGGCGCGGGCGCCGCGCGGCTCGGTCGCGTCGGTCCAGGGCTGCACCTCGGCGCGGGTGACGCCCAGCAGATGGATCAGTTGCGACAAGCCGTGCTGCGGATGGGATTCGTCTTCCGCGATGGCGTCCCAGATGACGTCGTCGGCGCCGGTGTCGAGGCCCGGCAGCACCACCGCCCCCTGCGGCAGCCGGGCGATGACCGCCAGCAGTTCCGTCGTCGCGGCGATGGAGCCGGTGGAGCCGGCGGCGATCACCATGCCCGGCGGCGGGGCGGCCTGCCAGAGCGCGGCCTGCGTCTCCAGCGCCAGATTGCGGCGTTTGGCCGGGTCGGTCTCGCCGGTCGACTCGAGGATGGCGGGCCAGACCTCGGTGATGATGCGCAGGAATTTCAGGGTGACCTGCCAATGCTCGGCATAATCCTCCGGCACCAGCGACTCGAGCTTCTCGAAGCCGGCGCGCTCGGTCCACACCGCGTCGATCAGCCGGCCCAGATCGGCGCCCAGCCGCACCGCCTGCGCCGTGGTCGCCGACAGCCCGTCGGCGCCCAGGATCAGCCGCGCCAGCGTCATCTGCCGGTTCAAAGGCGAGATCGCTTCCGGCAAATCGAGCGGGACGTCGGGCAGTTCCTCCTCGGTCAGGCTGAGGTCGCCGGCATCCAGTTCGCCCAGCGGCGCCATCCGCGGCAGCAGGGTCGGCTGTCCGCCCGACCGCCGCAGGAAGGCCGCCTGCAGCGCCCGGCAGGCGCGCCGCGTCGGCAGCAGCACGGTGACCCCGGCCAGCGCCATCGGGTCGCCGCCCACCCGCTCCATGATCCCCGCCGCCAGCATGTCGACGAAGGGCGCACCCGCGGGGATGCTGTAGACTTTGGGGGTGGAGCTATCGGGAAGCATGAAAGGTCCGTGTATCGCTTGCCCCCACCCCAACCCTCCCCCGCTCTCGCGGGGGAGGGGGTAAGTGCTTGGGCGGGAGAGTGGCGGCAGTCTCCTCCCCCGCCCAGCGGGGGAGGATCAAGGTGGGGGCAAAACTCCCCATCGATTGTACCTTATTCTACTCCCTCAATGCGCCACCGCCCGCACGCCGCCGATGGCCAGCAGATCCTCCGCTTCCCGAAGTCCGGCGGGCGTGCCGATGTGGAACCACAGCCCGTCATGGGCAAGGCCGAACAGCCGCCCCGCCGCCTGCGCGCGGTCCCAGATCAGGTTGGTGGAGAAGGCGCCGTCCGGCGTGTCGGCCGCGAACAGCTCCGGCTTGACGATCTGCACCCCGGCATAGACGAAGGGCGCCAGCTCGCGCTCGCCGCGACGGGTCAGGCCGCCCAGCGGGTCCATGTGATAGTCGCCGAGCCCGTCATAGCCGACCGACTTGGTCGTCGCCATCAGCAGGAGCAGCGCGTCCATCTCCGCCGGGTTCCAGTGCGCGGCGAGGCGGCGCAGAGCGGGCACCGGCCCGTCCAGCCAGAAGATGTCGGCATTCACCGTATAGACCGGCGCGGTGCCGAGATGGGACAGGGCCTTCTTCACCCCGCCGCCGGTCTCCAGCAGCGTGTCCTCCGGCGACAGGGTGATGGCGGGGGTGGTGCGGTCCTTCAGATGCTCGCCGATCATCGCGCCGAGATAGTGGCTGTTGACCACCGCGCGGCCGACGCCGGCCGTGGCCAGCCGGTCCAGCGCATGGTCCAGCATCGACTTGCCCAGCACCGGGATCAGCGGCTTCGGGCGGTCGTTGGTCAGCGGGCGCATGCGCAGGCCCTGGCCGGCGGCCAGAACCATCGCTGTCTGGGGAATGGTCACGGTCATCTCAGATCGTCTCCGGTACGACGAAGGCGGCACGGGTGTCGGGCGGCAGATGGCGGTCGAACCAGGCGGCGACCGGCGCCAGCTCCGGCTTCGCCAACTGGGCCTCCAGCAGGCGCCAGACCCGCGGCAGATGGACAAGGTAGGATCGCCGCCCCTGGCTCAGCGCCAGACGGACGAAGATGGCGACGATCCGCGTGTGGCGGGCCGCCCCCAGCACCGCCATGGCACGGCGGAAGGCGGCGGCATCGGTATCGGGGCAGGCGGCGAGATAGCGCGCGACCATCGCCTCGGCCAGATCGGGCGCCACGTCGCGCCGCGCATCCTCCAGCAGGGAGACGAGGTCGTAGGCCCGTGGTCCCCAGCCGGCGCTCTGGAAGTCGATCAGCCCGGCGGCCTTCCCCCCCGGCCGATCCAGCCGCATCAGGTTGTCGACGTGATAGTCGCGCAGCAGAAGCGACGGTGCACCGGCGCAGACCGGCTCCAGCACCGTCCGCCAAGCCGTTTCGAAGGCCGAACGATCCGCATCGCTCAGGGGCCGCCCCAGCGCCACCGGCACATAGGCGTCGATGAACAGGCGGGTCTGTGCGATGAACAGCGCCGGATCGTAGACGGGCAGGGCCAGCCGCTGCGCCGCTCCCTCCGGCCAGCCGCGGTGGATGGTGATCAGCGCGTCGGTCGCCATCTCGTAGAGCGGCTGCGGATCGGCGCCGTCGGCCAGCAGGCGGGAGAATGTTTCGCTTCCGAAATCATCCTGGATCGCCAGTCCCCGCTCCACATCCGCCGCAAGCACGGCGGGAACCGACAGCCCGATGGCCGCCAGTTCGGCGCCGATGGCGATGAAGGGCACGAGGTCGTCGGCGGGGGCGGGCGTGTCGACCAGGATCAGGGTTTCGCCATCCGCCTTGCGGAGGCGTTCGTAGCGGCGGGCGGAGGCATCGCCGGCCAGCGGCTCCCGCGCCGCGCCGGACAGGCCGTTGGCGGCGAGGAAGACAACGATCTCCGCTTCCCGCGCAGAAGAGACGACGGACATTACAGGGGGCATCACAGCGTCCAGTCGGCGGCGGCCACCCGCGCCGCCAGCGCGCCATGGCCGGTCAGCGTGGCGCGGCGGGCGTCGGGGCCGTCATGCTCCATCGTCACCTCGATCCGGTCGGGCGGCAGCAGCGGACCCAGCCGGTCCGGCCATTCCACCAGCGCCACAGCCTCGGCCCGCGCGTCGTCCCAGCCCAGCTCATACACCTCGTCCGGCCCCGACAGGCGGTAGAGGTCGAAATGCCAGACCGGGCCGATGGCGGTGTCGTAGGTCTGCACCAGGGTGAAGGTGGGGGACGGCACCTCGGCGTCCTCATGGGTGACGCTGCGGATCAATGCCCGCGACAGCGCCGACTTGCCGGCGCCGAGGTCGCCGCGCAGGGCCACGAGGTCGCCCGGCCGCAGCATCGCGCCCAGCCGGCGGCCCAGCGCCGCGGTGGCGGTCTCGTCCGGCAGCGGAAGGGTGACGGTATGGTGGGGAGTGTCCGACATGGCGCGGATACTGTGCGAAGCCGCCGCCCGCCCGCAAGCCGGAAAGAGGGGTGGGTCGGCGGCAGGCCTACCGGCCGATCCTTACCGGCCGATCCGCCGCTTGGGCGACAGCCGGTCGGCCGCTCCCGATCCGGCGCCTTCTGCCGCGCCGGCCACCACCAGCCGCGGCGCCTTGTTGAAGTTCATGGTGATCATCAGCGTCAGCGCGCCGTTGATCAGGTGCAGCATCTTGTCGGACGCCACCGGCAGGGGGATGCGCCGGCCCATGCAATAGCCGACCAGCGCCGCCGTCACCTCGGTTT
Source organism: Azospirillum sp. TSH20 (assembly GCF_003115935.1). Classification (NCBI taxonomy): domain Bacteria; kingdom Pseudomonadati; phylum Pseudomonadota; class Alphaproteobacteria; order Rhodospirillales; family Azospirillaceae; genus Azospirillum; species Azospirillum sp. TSH20. The sequence continues at coordinate 24,197 of NZ_LGQU01000007.1, read as the reverse complement.
CGGCCAGCACCAGCTCGGTCACCGCACCGTCGTCGTCGGTGATGCTCAGGCGGGTTTCGATGCCCTCCTGCTCCGGCCCCTCGTTGCGGTGATAGACGATCTTGGACACGGTGCCGACCGGCAGTGTGTCCTTCACCCGCCGCCGGCGGTCCAGCACCGCCCGCACCACCTCCTGGTCGGTGAAGACCAGACACCGAAGTTCCTTCATTCCGGGCCTCCACCCGACCGGCCTCCAGGCAAAGAAAGCCCGGTCATCCGCCGCCGACCTTCACTTTCCGCTTCGCCACCGCCGCGTGCAATCGACAAATTTAAGCGAATTTATGCGAAATTGTTGCTCGGCTTCGACGGTCCGTCGTTCTGCCTCGCACGCGACACAGCACCGCTTTCCCCTTGCGGGGGGTTGACCCGGCCGGGAAATGCGGACAATGGAAGGACCGTTCGCCGACCATTCCGCATCATCCTCCACCCGGCACCCCGTCTCAAGGAATTGGCTTTCATGTCGCAGACCGCCTCCAGCCACGATGTCCTCACCACCGATGTCGTCATCGTCGGCGCCGGCCCCGTCGGGCTGTTCGCCGTGTTCGAATGCGGCATGCTGAAGATGCGCTGCCATGTGGTGGACGCGCTGGACATGGTAGGCGGCCAGTGCACGGCGCTCTACCCGGAAAAGCCGATCTACGACATTCCGGCCCATCCCTCCATCGAGGCGGCCGACCTGATCGACCGGCTGGCGGAGCAGGCCGCCCCCTTCTCGCCCACCTATCACCTGGGCCAGCAGGTGGAGAAGCTGACCCGCCAGGACAGCGGGCGCTGGCTGGTGGAGACCAGCATCGGCACCAAGATCGACACCCAGGCGGTCATCATCGCCGCCGGCAGCGGCGCCTTCGGCCCCAACCGCCCGCCGCTCGACGGGCTGGAGGCGTATGAGGGCAAGTCGGTCTCCTACATGGTGCGCCGCCGCCAGGACTTCGCCGGCAAGAAGGTGGTGATCGCCGGCGGCGGCGACAGCGCCGTCGATTGGGCCATCTCGCTGGCCGACGTGGCGGAGCGCGTCTATGTCGTCCACCGCCGGCCGAAGTTCCGCGCCGCGCCCGAAAGCGTCGCCCGCATGGAAGCGTTGGTGCGCGAGGGGCGGGTCGAGAAGGTGGTGCCCTACCAGCTGTCCGGCCTGGACGGCGAGAACGGCCAGCTGAGCGCCGTGCGCGTCGCCACGCTGGACGGCGAGGAAAAGGCGCTGCCGGCCGACGCGCTGCTCGCCTTCTTCGGACTGTCGATGAATCTCGGTCCCATCGCCGACTGGGGTCTGGATCTGGAGCGCAGCCACATCGCGGTGGCGCAGCCCGGTTGCGCCACCAACGTTCCGGGCGTCTTCGCCATCGGCGACATCGCGACGTATCCCGGCAAGCTGAAGCTGATCCTCTGCGGCTTCGCCGAAGCGGCGCAGGCTGCTCACGCCATCCGCCCGCTGGTCTATCCCGGCGAGGCGCTGCACTTCGAATACTCGACCTCGAAGGGCGTGCCGGGCGCCGCGTGAGTGAAATGCCCTCTCCCGTCCCGGGAGAGGGAAGTATCTTACTCCGCCTTCACCCCGTTCACCGGGGCCCGCACCGGCATGATGCAGCGGACATGGGCGCTGCGGTAGACCCCGGCGGCGCCGGTCTCGTCCAGCTCCAGCCGGCCGCCATGCAGTTCCACCACGTTGCGGGCCAGCGACACGCCCAGCGCCGCCGCCCCCTGCGGGTCGGCGTCGGGCGCGGCGGCGCCGCTGACCGACAGGGTGATGCTGCCGTTCAGCCGTTCGCCGGCCAAGCGGATGCGGCGGTCGGACGGCGGGTTGCGGATGGCGCCCACCACCAGGGTGAACAGCGCCTGCTTCAGCCGCTTGCCGTCGCCCTCCATCTCGCCCAACGCCTCCGGCGCCACCACTTCCAGCCGCAGCCCCTCGCGCCGCGCCCAGTCGCGGGTCAGGCCGGCCACCGACTCGAGCAGGTCGGGCAGGTTGACCGCGCCGCGGTCCAGCGTGGTGACGCCGGCCCCCAGGCTGGTCAGGTCGACCACGTCGTCGATCAGCTCCAGCAGGCGCTGGCCGGCCGTCAGCATGCTGCGGACATACTCCATCTGGCGGTCGTTCAGTTCGCCGAAATACTGGTTCGCCAGCATCTCGGCGAAGCCGATGATGCCGTTCAGCGGCGTGCGCAGATGGTGGGAGACGTTGGCGATGAACTCGCTCTTCAACTGGTCGGCGGCCTCCAGCGCCGCGTTGGAGGCGCGCAGCGCCGTCTCCAGCCGGGCGCCGTCGGTCACGTCCAGATAGCTGTTCAGCACAGCCCCATCGGGCAGCGGCAGGGTGGAGAACTCCACCACCGACCCGTCGCTGCGCTCCACCCGGCCGGAGCGGACGCTGCGCTCCAGCGTGGCGCCGATCAGCTCCTCCTTCAGCGCCTCCCAGGTGGCGGCCTCGCCCGGCCGATCCGCACCCTTTTCCGCGATCTTGTCCGCAACCTTGTCCGCAGGTGGCATCTCCAGCAGCGGGCGCATTCGTTCGATCACGTCGGCGATGTGCGGTGCGCTGTGCAGGTCACCGTCGGCCAGATCCCAGATGCGGGCGAAGGCCGGGTTGGACAGCTTCAGCCGGCCGTCGCCGCCGAACACGGCGATGCCTTCCGCCAGATTGTCCAGCGTCTCCTGCTGTACCGCCATCAGCGTGTTGTAGGAGGATTCCAGCGCCAGCGTGTTGGTCACGTCCTCCAGGATGGTGATCAGCCCGCCCTGCGGATGCGGCGCCGCCAGATGGCGCAGCGTGGTGCCGTCCGGCAGGTGCAGCATCTCCTCCACCGGCTCGACCAGATGGGTGTAGCGGGTCAGCCGCTCGCGCTTGAAGGTCTGGTAGTCGGCATATTCCGGCAGGCGTCGGCGGGCGCGCAGCTCCTCCAGCAGTTCGGCGTTGGTCGGTTCGGTGCGCAGCCACGCCTCGTCCAGCTCCCACAGCCGGGCATAGGCCTGGTTGAAGAAGGTCAGGCGGGTGTCGGGGCCGAATATGGCGATGGCGGTGCCCAGCCGCTCCAGCACCTCGGCATGGGCGGTCAGGTGGCGGTCCAGCTCGCCGCGCAGCTCCTCCAGCGGGGTGAGGTCGAGGGCATAGCCGACCACCAGCGTGCCGCCGCCGTCGGTCAGCGGCAGCGGCGCCTCCGTCACCTCCAGCAGGCGGCGCTCGGTGCCGATCACCACGGGGGCGCGGTCGGACTGGGCGAAGCCGCCGCTGCGCGCCCGTTCGGCCAGCGCGCGGCCGGCGGCGGTCAGCTCCCGCCCCTCCGTCACCACAATGTCGGGATCGCCGTCGACGGCGCGGGCATAGGCGCGGTTGCACCAGGACAGCCGCAGCGAGCGGTCGCGCATCCACACCGGCACCGGCAGCGCATCGGCCATCGCCTGCAGTTCGGCAAGGCGGGAGCGCGCGGCTCCCGTCGCCTGCTCCTGACGCCGCGTGGCATCGCTGGCGGCGTCGCGGGCGACGGTCACATCCTCGATCCACACCACGTCGCAATGGGTATCGCCGGCCCGTCCGCGCCGGCCGGTCAGCACCAGCCGCCGCCCGTCGGGCGCCGCCGCCTCGCAGCGAAAGGGCTCGCCGTCCCGGCGCAGGCGGGAGAGGGCGGGGCCGAGGTCCGGCACCGTCAGGCAACCGCTCAGCTCGTCGGCACTGGAAATGCCCAGAAGGGCCGCGGCTTCGTCCGATAACGCGCTGTCGCCCTGGTCCGTCCAGACGCACCAGGGGTGCGGCGCGGCGGCCAGCATGGCCCGCCAACGGTCACGGTCTGCTGCGGCGTGATCGGCTTGGCGCCGGGATTCCTTGTTCCAAAAGAAGCCAGCGAGACCGACCACGCTTTTCACCCCCGGGACCGCCGGGCTTGTCGCTGGCCCGGTCGAATCTGTCGAAATGAATCAAGAGGCGCAGAGTAGTTCAGCCCTCTCCCACCGACAAGCGAACACCCGTCCGCTTTGCGCCTTTTCGAGGTTTCCTTCCCGCCCAGGTAGTTTTCGCTCCGGCACGTCCGGTTACGCCATGGTCTCTTCCGGGCTGGGCACCGTCTCATTCGTGTGACGCAGGTCGTGAATCGCCTTTTCGACCTTCGGGAAGGCGGCGGCCATCGCGCGGGCGTGCCGCTCCACATCCGACGCGCGCGCCTCGACGATGGCGCGTTCCAGCGCGCTGCAGGCGGCGGCCAGCGCCCGCGCCCCCGCCGTCCGCGCCGCACCCGCCGCCGAATGGACCGCGGCCCGCGCCTCCTCCATGTCCCCGGCATCGAGGGCCTGCCGCACCCGCTCCAGCGTCGGCCGCGTCGTCTCGATGAAGAAGTCCATCATGTCGAGCGTGCCGGCATCCAGCCCGCTCCCTCCCATGCCGCCGCCCCCCGTGCATCCAAAGGTCTCGCGCACATGGTCGAGGTCGAGCACCGGCAGCGCCTCCTCCTCCACTATCGGTGTCGGCTGCGGCTTCGGCGTCCGCAGCTCCGGAGCCGCGCGGGGGTCGAGCCAGCGGGCGAGCACACGCGAGAGCTGGGCCAGCGTCACCGGCTTGGCGAGGTAATCGTCCATGCCGGCGGCAAGGCAGCGCTCCATCTCGCCGGACAGGGCGTTGGCGGTCATGGCGACGATGGGGGTGTGCCGCTGTCCGTCGTCCCGCTGCCCGTCATCCTCTTCCGCCCGGATGCGGCGGGCCAATTCATAGCCGTCCATCGCCGGCATGTGGCAGTCGGTGATGACCAGCCGGTGCCGTCCACGCCGCCATGCCTCCAGCGCCTGCTCGCCATCGGCCGTCAGCTCCGCCGCATAGCCCAGGCGGCGCAGTTGGCGCAGCACGACCTGCTGGTTGGTCGGGTGGTCTTCCGCCACCAGGATCGGGCCCGATTCGGCAGGAACCGGCGACGGCAGACAGGAGGGCAGACAGGGGGCCTCCACGGCGGGGCCGGCGGCGTCGGGTGCGCTGCGGCCGGTCAGGATCGCGGCGGCACGGATCAGGGCGGTGCGGTGGACCGGCTGCACCAGTCCCGCCATCTGGCCCGAAACCGTGTGGGGAGAGGCGACCGTACCGCCGCCTGCCGGCCCCGCCCCGGAGGCTCCCTGCCGCCCGTCGCCCAGCAAAAGCCGCGGCAGGCCGGGACAGCGGGCGCCGGCCAGCGGCTCCAGCCGCCCGGCCAGCGCCGTGGTGGTGACCAGCAGCCCGAATCCGCCGCGCCCAAGCTTCGATGCGGCATCGGCCATCATGGCGGCGGTCGTCACGGTCGCGCCGCCCTGCTCCAGATAGCGGGCCAGCACCGCGCGCTGCACCTCGTCCTCGTCGACGACCAGAACGGACAGGCCGTCCAGCGGCGCCGGAGCGGGCGATGGGGTGGGCGCCGGCTCCACCGCGCGCGGCAGGTCCACCGAGAACCAGAAGGTCGACCCGCGGCCGGGCACCGATTCGACGCCGATCCGCCCGCCCATCCGTTCGACCAGCCGGGTGCAGATCGCCAGACCCAGCCCGGTGCCGCCGAAGCGCCGGGTGGTGGAGCTGTCGGCCTGGCTGAAGGGCTGGAACAGCCGGGCCTGCCCCTCCGGCCCGATGCCGATGCCGCTGTCCTCCACCGCCACATGCAGGCGGACATGGTCCGGATCGGATCGGGTGGTGTCGGCCGCATGGACGCGCAGCACCACCCGGCCGCGGTCGGTGAACTTGATGGCGTTGCCGGTCAGGTTGAACAGGATCTGGCGCAGCCGGCCGGAGTCGCCGCGCAGCCGCTCCGGCACCGAGCGGTCGATGTCGCAGATCAGCGCCAGCCCCTTCTGGTGGGCCTGCGGCGCCAGCAGGTCGGCCACTCCCTCCACCAGCTCGGCCGGGCGCAGGTCGAGATCCTCCAGTTCCAGCTTCCCCGCCTCGATCTTCGACAGGTCCAGGATGTCGTCGATGATCCGCAGCAGCGCCGCCCCGCTGTCCCGCATGGTGGAGACCAGCGTGCGCTGCTCCTCGTCCAGCGGGGTCAGCGCCATCAGCTCCAGCATGCCCAGCACGCCGTTCATCGGCGTCCGGATTTCGTGGCTCATCGTCGCCAGGAATTCCGCCTTCGACCGGGCGGCGATCTCCGCCTGCTCCTTGGCGGCGCGCAGCGCCTCCTCCGCCTGCTTGCGCGCGGTGATGTCGTAGCTCCAGGCCAGCACCGCCGGTTCGCCCTCGAAGCTGGTGCGCTGGAGCGTCTTCAGCGCCCAGACCCGGCTGCCGTCGGGACGGACCACCGCCGCCTCGGCATCGCGCACCAGCACGCCGCCGCTCTCCGGCTCCCGGCCGCCCTGGCCGCCCTGACCGATTGCCCCGGCGGGCAGGGCCGGCGCATGGCGGCTGCCGACGAATTCCTCCAGCGGCCGGCCGGCCAGTTCGGCGGCGCGGGCGTTGGCGAAGGCGACGGTGCCGTCGGCGCGGCGGATGGAGACGCCGACCGGGCTCTGCTCCAGGATGGTGCGCAGCCGGCGCTCGCCCTCGGCCAACGCGCTTTCGCGGGCGCGGATGGCCGTGACGAAATAGGCCAGCGCGCGGGCCATCTCGCCGATCTCATCCCTGCTTTCGGCCCTGCTTTCGGCCGGAGTGACGGCGGGCAGGTCCAGATCGGGCAACGACCCCGACATCCCTGCCGGCTCGGCCGTCTCCACCGCCTGCATCGCGCTTCGCAGCCGGCGCAGCCGCGCCACCACGTTGCGGTGGATGTAGGCGAAGATGGCGGCGGCCCCCAGGATCGACAGCACCGCCATGGCGATCACCGCCCGCTTGCCGTCGCGGATCACCCGCTCGAACTCGCCGGAACGGCGGGCGACGTCCTGCTCCACCGCCAGGAAATAGTCGGACACGATGCCGACCAGCTGGTCCGAAACCGCTTGGTTGCGCGCGGCCGACCGTTTGATCGCCCGTTGCAGCGACAGCTCCGCCTCGCGCAGAGTGAACAGGGGGGACGGGCCGAATGCCTGCTCCGCCACCTCGCGCTGCAGCGGTTCCAGCCGCGCCGCCCGCTCGGTCGGCAGCAGGGCCAGCGCCTCGGCGGCATTGTCCAGCGCCGTGCGGGTGTCGGCCCGGAAGCGGTCGAGCTGGCCGTCGCGGTCGGACCTTAGCGCCGCCAGCAGCGTGGTCGCCGCCCCAGTCAGCTCGCTGCGCCAGCGCTCCAGCGCCGCGCGGCTGCGGTCAGCCGCCTCCGCGTCCGGCAAGCCGGCCCGCAGCTCCATCGGCCAGGATGCGTCGGCCTCCCGCGTGCCGGCCGCCGCCAGCCGGGCGGTCAGGGCGGCCAACGCCTGGGCGCGGGCGCCGGTCTCGGCACTGAGGGACAGCTGTTGCCGGACCTGGGCGTTCAGGGTCAGCAGCGTGCCGACCAGTTCGTTCTTGCGGCGGTCCAGCTCGCCCAGATCGGCCCTGCTGCTCTGGGCGTGGCCGTTCCCGGCCCGGTCGGCATGGCGCACCGCGCCTCCCCCGGGGCCGCCCCCGGTGCTACCAAGAGCGATCAGCCGGGCCGTCAGCTCCTCCAGCCGCGCCAGCTGCCCGTCCATGCGCGCCATCACCGCGTCGCGCGCGTTCTGGTCGGGCGCGGCGACCAGGGCCGGGGCGATGGCGGCGACGGCGCCGCTCTGCTGCACCAGCTGGGCAGCGGCGACCAGCCCCGGCACCTTGGCGGTGGCGATCTGCTCGTATCCCTGGTGGAAGCGGGAGAACAGCGAGACGGCGACGACGCTGGTCGCCGCGGCCAATCCGCCGATGACCGTCAACCCCGCCAGGATGCGGAACGCCACGCTCCGCCCCAGGAACCGCCGGGGACTCCGCATGCCCACCCCCTCGCCCGCTGCCGTTCCTACCCCGACCGGCTGGGTGATCATGCCCCGATCGGCTTGCCGATCATGCCATAGAAAGCGGGGCGGGGGAGGGGGAAGTCAGGCGACGCCGGTGGAGCCGAAGCCGCCCGCGCCGCGCGCGGTCTCGTCCAGCGAGGCGACCTCGACCAGCGCCGCCTGCGGCGCCTCGGCGATCACCGCCTGGGCGATGCGATCGCCGCGAGCGATGGTGAAGGGCTCCTCGCCCAGATTGATCAGGCAGACGCCGACCGGGCCGCGGTAATCGCAATCGACGGTGCCCGGCGTGTTCAGCACCGTGACGCCGTTCTTCACCGCCAATCCGGAGCGCGGCCGGATCTGCATCTCCCACCCCGCCGGCAGCCCGACGGCGAAACCGGTCGGCACCAGCACCCGCCTGCCGGGCGCCAGCACGACGGGAGCGTCGGCCGGCACCGCGGCGCGCAGGTCGAACCCGGCGGCTCCCTCGGTGGCATAGGAGGGCAGCGGCAGGTCGTCGTTGCCGGGCAGGCGGAGGAAGGCGACGGTGGGAGGCATGGGTGGGTCCTGTGGTGTTGACGTTCAGGCTTACGATTGCCCCCACCTAACCTCCCCCGCTGGGCGGGGGAGGGACTGCCGCCGCTTTCCCGTACAAGCGCTTGTCCCCTCCCCCGCCCAGCTCTCGCACAAAGCTTTGCTTTGTGCTGACGCGGCAGGCGGACCGTTGGTCCGCCGAGAGCGGGGGAGGGTTAGGGTGGGGGCACCGCAGAGTGGGGGCTCTAAGTAGACGCTACTTCCCCGTGAAATACTCCGCCACCGCCTCGGCCAGCCGGGTGGCGACGGCGTCCTTGGGCATGGTCGGCCAGGACTCGACGCCGTCGGCGCGGATCAGGTGGACGGTGTTGTCACTACCGCCGAAGGTGCCGGTGCCGGGGGAGACGTCGTTGGCGACGATCCAGTCGCAGCCCTTGCGGGCGCGCTTGGCGGTGGCATAGGCCAGCACGTCGCCGGTCTCCGCCGCGAAGCCGACCACCAGCGCCGGGCGGCGCTCGCCGGGCCTGGACAGGGTGGCGAGGATGTCGGGGTTTTCGGTCAGGGCCAGGGCCGGCGGAGCGCCGCCGTCCTTCTTCAGCTTGCGGTCACCGGCGCCGTCGACGCGCCAGTCCGCCACCGCGGCGGCGCAGACCGCGATGTCGGCCGGCAGCGCCGCCTCGCAGGCCGCCAGCATCTCCCGCGCCGTCTCGATGTGAGCGACGCGGCAGCCGGCGGGGTCGGGCAGGCGGGTCGGGCCGCTGACCAGCGTCACCTCGGCCCCCAGCGCCGCCAGCGCCGCGGCGATGGCGTGCCCCTGCTTGCCCGACGAGCGGTTGGCGATGTAGCGCACCGGGTCGATCGGCTCGTGCGTCGGGCCGCTGGTGACGATGGCGCGGCGGCCGGCCAGCGGACGGTGGGACTCCGCGGCGAAGACGCCGGCGATGGCGTCGACGATCTCCATCGGCTCGGCCATGCGGCCGGGGCCGTATTCGTTGCAGGCCATCACCCCGTCGTTCGGGCCGATGCGCCGCACGCCGCGGCTTTCCAGCAGCGCCATGTTGGCCTGGGTCGCCGCATGCTGCCACATGCGCACATTCATCGCCGGGGCGACCAGCACCGGCTTGTCGGTGGCCAGCAGCACGGTGGCGGCGAGATCGTCGGCCATGCCGGCGGCCATGCGCGCCAGCAGGTTGGCGGTGGCCGGCGCCACCACCAGCAGGTCGGCCTCGCGCGACAGGCGGATGTGGCCCATCTCCGACTCGTCGGTCAGCGACCACAGGTCGCGGTAGACGGTATCCTCGGTCAGCGCCTGTACCGACAACGGTGTGACGAAGCGGGCGCCGGCCTCGGTCAGCACCGCGCGCACCGTCACGCCGCGTTCGCGCAGGCGGCGGATCAGCTCCAGGCTCTTGTAGGCGGCGATGCCGCCGGCGATGACCAGCAGCACGCGCTTGCCGGCCAGAATGGCGTGATCGGCCATGGCGAACCCCCTCTTCCCGCCGCCCGTATTCAGACGCCCGTTTCCCGACGTCTCCTGCCCGCTGCTGATAGTTCATCGCGGCGCCCCCGGCAAGCGGCGGCGCCGCGACACACTCTTTCCGACAGCGATTTCGATGTGTTCGCACGGCCGGCCATGCGCGTAAGGGTGGGATTTTCAGAATTATCTGTTAGACAATAGGAGCTGCCCCGTCCCACCTCTCGCGTGTCGCCACCAGCATGCCGCCCGGTGCCATTCCCGTCCTGCTGATCGAAGACACGCCGTCGCTGGCCCGTGTCTATGCGGAATACCTGAAAAAGGAATCCCACACCGTCATTTCGGTGGAGACCGGGGCCGACGCGCTGGCGCAGCTGAACGACGGCGCGCCGATGGTCGTGCTGCTGGATCTGCAACTGCCGGACATGAACGGGATGGAGGTGCTGAAACGCATCGACGCCCAGGCGCTGCCCTGCGCCGTCATCGTCATCACCGCCCACGGTTCCGTGAAGGCGGCGGTGGAGGCGATGCGCTACGGCGCCTATGATTTCCTGGTGAAGCCCTTCTCCGCCGACCGGCTGGTGGTGACGGTCCGCAACGCGATGGAGCGGCTGCGGCTGGCCCAGCTGGTCGACACCTTCGAGAAGGACCTGAACCGCGCCCGCTATCACGGCTTCATCGGATCGTCGCTGGCGATGCAGGCGGTCTACCGCATCGTCGACAGCGCCGCCTCCTCGCGCGCCACCGTCTTCATCACCGGCGAATCCGGCACCGGCAAGGAGGTCTGCGCCGAGGCGATTCACCGCCAGAGCCAGCGCGCCTCGCGCCCCTTCATCGCCATCAACTGCGGCGCGATCCCGAAGGATCTCATGGAAAGCGAGATCTTCGGCCATGTGAAGGGCAGCTTCACCGGGGCGGTGTCGGACCGCGAGGGCGCGGCCGCGCGCGCCGACGGCGGCACCCTGTTCCTGGACGAGATCTGCGAACTGGCGCCCGACCTGCAGACCAAGCTGCTGCGCTTCATCCAGACCGGGACCTTCACCCCCGTCGGCGGGTCGAAGCTGGAGAAGGTCGATCTGCGCATCGTCTGCGCCACCAACCGCGATCCCCTGCGCGAGGTGGAGGAGGGGCGGTTCCGCGAGGATCTGTACTATCGCCTGCACGTCATCCCCATCCACCTGCCGCCGCTGCGCGAGCGCGAGGACGACGTGCTGGAGATCGCCCGCCACTATCTGGCGGAGTTCGCGAAGGAGGAGAAGAAGGGCTTCACCCGCTTCTCGCCCGAGGCGGAACAGGCGCTGCGCCATTACCACTGGCCGGGCAATGTCCGCCAGCTGCAGAACGTCGTGCGCATCGTCGCCGTGCTGCATGACGGCGACACGGTGATGCCGGAGATGCTGCCGCCGCCGCTCGGCACACCGCAGCCGGTCCCGGCCCATGCCGCCGCCGCGCCGGCCGGCGCCCTTCCGGTTCCACGCCCGCATGTCCCGCCCTCCCCGGACTCCATCAAGCCGCTGTGGGAGGTGGAGAAGGACGCCATCGAGGACGCCATCGCCGCCTGCGACGGCAACATCCCGCGCGCCGCCGCCCTGCTGCAGATCAGCGCCTCGACGATCTACCGCAAACGTCTGGCCTGGCAGGCGGAAGGGAAGCTGTAGCGCCCCTGGTCGATCGGAGACACGCCTCGGATCGATTCCGATCTCCCGCGAACCGATCTAAGCCTTTATTTCGGCAAGGGTTTCTTGCTTTACCGCGCACACATACAAGAAACGGGCTAATACTCTTCGACCAAGCCTTGCCGCCTTGGTCGTAATTCCACTCTGAAGTCGGCCGTCGTTAGACCTATGCCGTGAGATGGAATTGCCCGCAACCACAGCATGCGGCTAGCCTCCCCGCACAATGTCTTGGTTCCGCTTGCCCGGCAGGCCTCACGGCGCGGCCGATGCCGGCGATTCCGGACCCATGGTTTGCCAAAGATCCGCTTCGCAGTGACTAGGGGGAGGCCCATGACAAACGGCACCGTCAAATGGTTCAACACCACCAAGGGGTACGGCTTCATCGCGCCGGAGGCCGGTTCGAAGGACGTGTTCGTTCACATCACCGCGGTGCAGCGCTCCGGCCTGCATGCCCTGTCGGAAGGCCAGCGCGTCCAGTTCGAGGTCGCCCGCGGCACCAACGGCAAGGATTCCGCGGTGAACATCAGCGTCGTCGAGTGACCTGTCCGAACTGAGTCAGACCGGATATCCGGCGGCGCGGTAGGCCGCGATGGCGTCCCCGGCCAGTTGGGGAATCTCGCCGCGCAGCCTCTCCACCGCGTCCGCCGCCCCGTCTCCCGTGCCATCTTCCTTTACCCCCTTCGCCTCCGCGACGGATGCCCGGCACGCCATCTCCAGCGCGCGGGCGGCGCTGCACAGGGCGCGGGCGCCGAAGGTCCCGGCGGTGCTTTTCAGCGTGTGCGCCTCGCGCGTCAGAACGGCACGGTCGGTCTCCCCGGCGATGCGCGCCACCCGTTCCCGCGTCTCCTCCACGAACTGCCGCAGCACGTCGGCCAGCAGCTCCGCATCCAGATCCTGGGCCAGCTGGGCCAGCACCTCGCGGTCCAGCACCTCGCCCGCCGCCGCCGGCGCCGCCTGGGCGCAGGGGCCGAAGCCGGCCGACCGGTCCGGCGGCGCCCGCAGCCACTTCTCCACGGTTTCCAGCAGCAGCACCCGGTCCACCGGCTTGGCGACATGATCGTTCATGCCGGCATCCTGGCAGCGGACACGGTCGGCCTCGTCGGTGTCGGCGGTCATGGCGACCACCGGAACCCGGCCGGCCGGTCCCGGCAGGTCGCGCAGCAGCCGGGTGGCGGTCAGCCCGTCCATTTCCGGCATCGACAGATCCATCAGGATCAGGTCGTAGCCGCCGGCCTGCGCCGCCATCACCGCCTCCAGCCCGTTGTTGGCGGTGTCGGTCCGGTGGCCGGCCTGGGCCAGGATGGCGGTGACCAGCATCTGGTTCAGCGGACTGTCCTCCACCACCAGAATCCGGCAAGGAACCGGCTGGACATCCGTGGGGAGAAGCGACGGCGGCGTCCGCTGCGTCATCGGAAGAAGGCTCCGCAATAAAGGAGGCGCCAGTGTAAGGGTGCGGCCTTGCCGCTGCAAAGCCCCGCTCCATGTATGCAGACTGATCCGGGCGGGTCGATTTCGTGGGGGCTCGCGGCCCGGCGCTTCAAATCGGCGCGTCCCGCCGGTATGGTGTCGCGCTTGGCCGGTGTCCGGACCCGATGCCGCCCACTTGACTCCAGCTTCCCTTCGACTTCAGGCAGTGCCGCAGACGATGACCAAACTGAACACCTACCGCTCCGGTCCCGACGAGCGCGGGCATTTCGGAATCTTTGGCGGCCGCTTCGTCGCCGAGACGCTGATGCCGCTGATCCTGGAGGTCGAGAAGGCCTATCGCGAGGCGCGGGCCGACCCCGCCTTCGAAGGCGAGATGCGCCAGCAGCTGAAGCAGTATGTCGGCCGTCCCAACCCGCTCTATTACGCCGAGCGCCTGACCGAGCAGCTGGGCGGCGCCAAGATTTACTTCAAGCGCGAGGAGCTGAACCACACCGGCGCGCACAAGATCAACAACTGCATCGGCCAGATCCTGCTCGCCCGGCGCATGGGCAAGACCCGCATCATCGCCGAGACGGGCGCCGGCCAGCATGGCGTGGCGACCGCGACGGTCTGCGCGCTCTACAACATGCCCTGCGTTATCTACATGGGCGAGACCGACATCGCCCGCCAGCAGCCCAACGTCTTCCGCATGAAGCTGCTGGGCGCCGAAGTCCGCCCGGTGACGTCGGGCAGCGGCACGCTGAAGGACGCGATGAACGAGGCGCTGCGCGACTGGGTCACCAACGTCGCCGATACCTTCTACATCATCGGCACCGCCGCCGGCCCGCACCCCTATCCCGCCATGGTCCGCGACTTCCAGTCGGTGATCGGCGACGAGGTGCGCACCCAGATGCAGGAGCAGGAAGGCCGCCTGCCCGACAGCCTGGTCGCCTGCGTCGGCGGCGGGTCGAACGCCATCGGCCTGTTCCATCCCTTCCTGGACGAACCGACCGTGCAGATGGTCGGCGTCGAAGCCGCTGGCCGCGGCATCGAGAAGGGTCCGCTCGACCATGCCGCCTCGATCAACGGCGGCCGTCCCGGCGTGCTGCACGGCAACCGCACCTATCTGCTGCAGGACGAGGACGGCCAGATCTTGGAAGGCCACTCGATCTCCGCCGGTCTCGACTATCCCGGCATCGGGCCGGAGCACAGCTGGCTGCACGATGTCGGCCGCGTCGAATACGCCTATGCCACCGACCAGGAAGCGCTGGACGCCTTCCAGCTCTGCGCCCGCACCGAGGGCATCATCCCCGCGCTGGAATCCGCCCACGGCCTTGCCGAGGTGATCAAGCGCGCACCGAAACTGCCCAAGGACCACCTGATGGTGCTGTGCCTGTCGGGCCGCGGCGACAAGGACATCTTCTCCGTCGCCAAGCATCTGGGAGTGGAACTGTGAGTGCCGACATCTTGGCCGATGGCCGCATCGCCCGCCGGTTCAAAGCGCTGAAGGCGGAGGGGCGCGCCGGTCTGGTCACCTTCATCACCGCCGGCGACCCTGATCCCGCCGTGTCGCAGGCAGTGCTGAACGGCCTGCCGGCCGCCGGCGCCGACCTGATCGAACTCGGCATGCCCTTCACCGACCCGATGGCCGACGGCCCGGCGATCCAGGCCTCCTCGCTGCGGGCGCTGAAGGCCGGGATGACGGTGCGCAAGACGCTGGAGATGGTCCGCGGGTTCCGCAAGCTGGATGCCGACACGCCGATCATCCTGATGGGCTATTTCAATCCGATCCACGCCTATGGGGTGGAGCCCTTCCTGGCCGCCGCGCGCGAGGCCGGGGTGGACGGCCTGATCGTCGTCGACCTGCCGCCGGAAGAGGACGAGGAGCTGTGCATCCCGGCGCTTCAGGCCGGGGTCAGCTTCGTCCGCCTGACGACGCCGACCACCGACGAGGCGCGCATGCCGGCGGTGATGCGTAATACCTCGGGCTTCGTCTATTACGTGTCGATCGCCGGCATCACCGGCACCGCCAGCGCGTCGAACACCGCCATCGACGCGGCGGTCGCCCGGCTGAAGCGCCACACCGCCCTGCCGGTCGCCGTCGGCTTCGGCATCAAGACGCCGGACCAGGCCGCCGAGGTCGCCCGCGTTGCCGACGCCGCCGTGGTCGGCTCCGCCATCGTCACCCGTCTGGCCGATGGCTTCGACGCGTCCGGCGCGGTCAAGCCGGGCACGGTCGAGGATGTGCTGGGCTTCGTCGGCGAACTGGCCGCCGGGGTGCGCGCGGCGCGGAGCTGAGGGACGGACGGTTTACAACGACGGCAAACAGCTTTACGACACCTGCAACACGATCGCTCATGGCGACGAACGGCTGAAGAGCCCGGTGCGGCACGGACCAGAAGTCCAGCCGCCGCCGGGCTTCGGCGTACCGCCATGTCGTTGAAAGGCGTTCCATGAACTGGCTTACCAACTACGTCCGTCCCAAGATCCGCGCGCTCTACGCCCGCAAGGAAGTGCCCGACAACCTCTGGCACAAGTGCCCGAGCTGCGAGTCGATGCTGTTCCACCGCGAGCTGGAAGAGAACCTGCACGTCTGCCAGCATTGCGGCTTCCACATGCGGCTCGACCCGGTCAAGCGGCTGGAGTCGATGTTCGACGACGGCGCCTATGAGGGTGTCGAGCTGCCGAAGTCGGTCGCCGACCCGCTGAAGTTCCGCGATCAGAAGCGCTACACCGACCGCCTGAAGGAAGCCCAGACCAAGACCGGCCGCACCGACGCCATTGTGGTGGGCGAGGGCCGGATCGGCGGCCATGCCGCCGTGGTCGCCGCCTTCGACTTCGGCTTCATGGGCGGGTCGATGGGCATCGCCGTCGGCGAAGGGCTGCTGACCGCTGCCCGTCTGGCGGTGGCGAAGAACGCGCCGCTGATCGTCGTGCCGGCGTCGGGCGGGGCGCGCATGCAGGAAGGCATCCTGTCGCTGATGCAGATGCCGCGCACCACCATCGCGGTGGAGATGGTCAAGGAAGCCGGCCTGCCCTACATCGTCGTGCTGACCGACCCGACCACCGGCGGCGTCACCGCCAGCTTCGCCATGCTGGGCGACATCCACATCGCCGAGAAGGGCGCGCAGATCGGCTTCGCCGGCGCCCGCGTGATCGAGAGCACGATCCGCGAGACTCTGCCGGAAGGCTTCCAGCGCTCCGAATATCTGATGGAACACGGCATGGTCGACATGGTCGTCCACCGCCGCGACCTGCGCCCGACGCTGGTCCGCACCATCGGCCTGCTGATGACGCCGCGCCTCGACGCGGTGGCGGAGGACATCGATCTGTCCGCCGCCCAGGCGGCCGACGGCGAGCCGGCCCAGTTGCCCCAGTCGGCGACGCAGCCGGTCACGCAGCCGGCCACCCAGGCGACCGCGGCCCAGCCGGCGGCGACGCAGCAGGCGTCCTCCCAGCCGGCGGCTCCCGTCCAGGCCGGCGACGACTGACCGGCACCCCCCGTCCATCCGACCAGAGACGATCATGATCGATGCCGCCCTTCCACTCACCCGCCCAGCCGCGACCCGTTCCGACCCGGTGCTGGACCGACTGAAGGGGCTTCATCCCAAGGTCATCGACCTGTCTCTGGACCGGGTGCGCCGTCTGCTGGCGGCGCTGGACCATCCGGAGCGGAAGCTGCCGCCGGTGGTCCATGTCGCCGGCACCAACGGCAAGGGATCGACCGTCGCCTTCCTGCGCGCGATGCTGGAGGCGGCCGGCCACCGGGTCCATGTCTACACCTCGCCGCACCTCGTCCGTTTCCACGAGCGCATCCGCCTGGGCGGGCATCAGGGTGGGCGGCTGATCGACGACGACCATCTGGCCGCCCTTTTGGAGGAGTGCGAGGTTGCCAACGCCGGCAACCCGATCACCTTCTTCGAAGTGACGACGGTCGCCGCCTTCCTCGCCTTCTCCCGCGTGCCGGCCGACGTGGTCCTGCTTGAAACCGGGCTGGGCGGGCGGCTGGACGCCACCAACGTGGTGGACAAGCCGGCGGTGACGGCGGTCACCCGCATCTCCTACGACCACCGCCAGTTCCTGGGCGAGTCGCTGATGGAGATCGGCAGCGAGAAGGCCGGCATCTTCAAGCCCCACGTCCCGGTGGTTCTGGCCCCGCAGCCGGAAGCCGACGCGCTGAAGGTGCTGAAGCTGCGTGCCAACGCCATCGACGCGCTGATCCAGAGCTGGTCGGTGGAGGAGCGTCCGGACGGCTTCCGCTTCGAGAGCGCGAAGCGCAAGCTCGACCTGCCGATGCCGGGGCTGGCCGGCGTCCACCAGATCACCAATGCCGGCGTCGCCATCGCCTGTCTCGACCACCTGCCGCTGGCGGTGGACGACGACGCGGTGCGCCGCGGCCTTGCCACCGTCGAATGGCCGGGACGCCTGCAGCGCCTGACCCGCGGCCCGCTGGCCGAGAGCCTGCCGCCGGGCTGGGAACTGTGGCTGGACGGCGGCCACAACGATTCGGCGGGCGAGGTTCTGGCCCGTCAGGCGGTCGACTGGTCGCGCGGCCAACCCAATGACGACCGGCCCAACGAGGGATCGGGCGGCAGCCCCGCCCTGCCGCTTCTGCTGATTTACGGCATGCTGTCCAGCAAGGACCCGTTCGAGTTCCTGGGTCCGCTGGCTCCCTTCACCCATGCCCTGCGCGCGGTGGCGATCCCGGGCGAGGAGGCCAGCTTTACCGCCGAGGAGTCCTGCGAGACCGCCAAGCTCTGCGGCATCCGCGACCACGGCGCCGCCGACAGCGTGAACGCCGCCCTGGCCGATCTGGTTGCCGGCCGCAAGAGCCCGGCGCGCGTGCTGATCTGCGGCTCGCTCTACCTCGCGGGCTCGGTACTGGCGGAGAACGGCTGATCATCCCTACGTCTGGGATTGCTTCTCGCAGAGTGTACATGATCTGGTAAAGTGGACCGATCTTTATACACCTCTAAAGCGATCCCAGACCTGTGATGGCCATTCCCGATTTTCAGACTCTGATGCTGCCTGTGCTGAAAACCGCTGCCGATGGCGGGGAGGTCCGCATTGGCGATGTGGTAGACCGGCTTGCCGACACGTTCAGCTTGACCGACGAGGACCGAGCCCACCTATTGCCCTCAGGTCGGCAAACGACCTTTGCAAACCGGGTCCATTGGGCGAAGAGCTATCTCAGCAAGGCCGGGTTGGTTGAGTTGACGCGGCGGGCGCATTTCCGCATCACCCCAGCGGGGCGCGAGGTGTTGAGGGCGCCGCCAGAGCGGATTACCATCCGCTTCCTTGAGCAATTTCCAAGCTTCAAAGGCTTCCGCGACGGTGAAACTGAGATAGCTGACGCTTCGGGCGTTGCCGAGGTGGTGCTGCCGGTCACCGAGAGTCCCCTGACCCCCGATGAGGTGATGCGGCAGGCCCATCTGCGGATCGAGGCGTCGCTGGCGGAG
This sequence comes from Azospirillum sp. TSH20, assembly GCF_003115935.1. Lineage (NCBI taxonomy): Bacteria > Pseudomonadati > Pseudomonadota > Alphaproteobacteria > Rhodospirillales > Azospirillaceae > Azospirillum > Azospirillum sp. TSH20. The sequence goes on along the minus strand of NZ_LGQU01000007.1, from coordinate 5,808 downwards.
GAGATCCTCCAGCGGGTGCGATCCGGCACGCCTGCCTTCTTTGAGAAGACCGTGGTCCACCTGCTGATCACAATGGGATATGGCGGGTCGGTGACGGAACTCGACAAGGCTCTGGTCGGCAAGTCGGGTGATGACGGCGTGGATGGCGTCATCGACCAGGACCCGCTCGGGTTGGACCGGGTCTATGTCCAGGCCAAGCGGTATGCCGACGGCAACACCGTTGGGGCGGGGGCGATCCGCGACTTCTTTGGCAGCCTGAACCTGTTTAAGGCGACCAAGGGGCTGTTCGTCACCACCTCCGCCTTCACCACGTCGGCCCGGGAGACCGCTGACAGGCTCGGCACCCGCATCGTGCTGATCGACGGCATCCAACTGGCCAAGCTGATGATCCGCCACGAGGTTGGCTGTCGGATCGAGGAGACCCTGCACATCAAGCGTGTGGATGAGGACTTCTTCGAGTAGCAGGGAAGTGCTTGGGTCGCTGGCGGGCCATCCGGTCCGCCGGCGCAACCTGCTGCCGGCCTGACGCGCGAACACAAAAAAGCGGGCCAGATGCCGTTCCCGGCAACGCCCGCTGACGATCCATCAACTTGTCTCACCCTTCCGGAGAAGGGGAAAATGGTGGAGCCGAGGAGGATCGAACTCCCGACCTACGCATTGCGAACGCGTCGCTCTCCCAGCTGAGCTACGGCCCCACACTCACACCGTGGCGTCTTCGTCGCCCCGGCGTGGCGCGGATATTGTCCATGACGGGGGGTGCTGTCAAGCGCTTGATTCAGAAAAAATGAAGTGGGTGTGGGATGGCGCAGGAAGGGGCATAGGACGGCCGATCCGCCGCAGGCCGCTCGGGCGATCGGCGGGCCGCCGTACTGGACAGGTCTCGCCGCTTATGCTTAGGGTGCCCGGAAAAGGCTGGCGCCCGTCGCGCAGTGCGCTGCGCGCGGCCGTCGCAAAAACCGCACTGGAGCTGGCCCGGCATGATCGCGCTGTATTTGCTCATCAACACCATCCTGGACCTGTTCTTCTGGGTCCTGATCCTGTCGGCGATCCTCAGCTGGCTGGTGGCCTTCAACGTGGTGAACACGCGCAACCGCGCGGTCTATCTGATCGGGGATTTCCTGTACCGCATCACCGAGCCGGTGCTGCGCCCGATCCGCCGCGTCCTGCCCAACATGGGCGGGCTGGACCTGTCGCCGATCGTCGTGCTGCTGGCGATCTCCTTCATCCAGAACCTGCTGGCGCAATACTGGCCGCGCTTCTGACCGTGGCGGCATCCTCCCCCATCGAGGCGGTGGCCGACGGCCTGCGCGTCGCGCTTCGGGTGACACCCAAGGCGTCGCGCAATGCGGTGACCGGTACGGCCGACAAGGCCGGTGGGGGGAAGGTTCTGAAACTGGCGGTCACGGCGGTGCCGGAAAACGGCAAAGCCAACGAGGCCGTCATAAAACTGTTGTCGAAGGCATGGAAACTGCCCAAGACCAGCCTGACGGTGGTGGCCGGCGCCACCGACCGGAACAAGATTCTGCATGTGGCGGGCGACCCGGCGGCATTGCTGGCGCGGCTGTCGCCCCTGATCGACGATGTGGGTAGCGAGGGTGGAGAGTAGCATGGCGGACGCGAAGATCATCGACGGCAAGGCCTTTGCGGCCGGCCTGCGTGCGCGGGTGGCGGACGGCGTGGCGGCGCTGAAGGCCAGCCATGGCGTCACCCCCGGTCTGGCCGTCGTGCTGGTGGGCGAGGATCCGGCCAGCCAGGTCTATGTCCGCTCCAAGGAGCGGGCGCTGGTCGAACTCGGCATGAACAGCTTCGACCATCACGAGCCGGCCGACATGGCCGAATCCGACCTGCTGGCCCTGATCGACCGGCTGAACGCCGATCCGGCCGTGCACGGCATCCTGGTCCAGCTGCCTCTGCCCAAGCATATCGACAGCCAGAAGGTGCTGGCCCGCATCGTCCCGGAAAAGGACGCCGACGGCTTCCATGTCGTCAATGCCGGCCTGCTCGCCACCGGCCAGCCGGGCGCCATCGTGCCCTGCACCCCGCTGGGCAGCCTGCTGCTGATCCGCGACACGCTGGGCCGCGACCTGAAGGGCAAGCGGGCGCTGGTGCTGGGCCGCTCCAACATCGTCGGCAAGCCGATGGCCCAGCTTCTGCTGCAGACCGACTGCACGGTGACGATGGCCCATTCCCGCACCGTGGATCTGCCGGCGGAATGCCGCCGCGCCGACATCCTGGTCGCCGCCGTAGGCCGCCCGGAGATGGTGCGCGGCGATTGGATCAAGCCCGGCGCCACGGTGATCGATGTTGGCATCAACCGCGTCGCGGCGGCGGAGCCGGGCAAGACCCGTCTGGTCGGCGACGTCGCCTTCGACGAGGCGGTCAAGGTCGCCGGTGCCATCACGCCCGTCCCCGGCGGCGTCGGCCCGATGACCATCGCCTGTCTGATGCTGAACACGCTGGCCGCCGCCTGCCGCGCCGCCGGCGCACCGGTGCCGGCAGAGGCTCTGATCGGGGCTGCCCTTTGATCACCGTCCATGCCCGTGCCGAAGACGGGCGGGTGGTGCGCCAGCCGCTGGAACTCGGCGAGGACTTGCCGGGCGGCGCGGTCTGGATCGACCTTCTGCGCCCGACGGAAGCGGAGCGGGCCCATGTCGGCACGCTGACCGGCTGCGACCTGCCGACGCGCGAGGAGATGAAGGAGATCGAGGCCTCCAGCCAGCTCTATGTCGAGGGGGAGGGGATCTACATGACCTCTCCCATCATCTCGCGCGCCACCTCGCCCCATCCGGAGCAGGGCGAGCTGACCTTCGTGCTGACCCCGCGCCAACTCATCACCCTGCGCTACACCGAACCGCTGCCGGTCATCACCTTCGCCGCCCGCTGTGTCCGCCAGCCGGAACTGCTGGCGACGGGGGAAAGCGCGCTGTTCGGCCTGCTGGACGCGGTGATCGACCGGGTGGCCGACGTGCTGGAACTGGTCGGCGGCCGCATCGACGAGCTGTCGGCCCGTGTCTTCGACGATTCGCTGGATGGCGGCGGCTTCGGCAGGGCGGCCAAGAAGCCGGACGAGTTGCAGGACGTGCTGCGCGGCATCGGCCGGGCCGGCGACCTCACCCACAAGGTGCGCGACAGCCTCGCCGGGCTCGACCGGCTGGTGGTGTTCATGACCTCGGTCAGCGGCGGCCGGCTGAACAAGGAGCAGAAGACCGCGCTGAAGACGATGACGCGCGACTTGCGCTCCCTGACCGAACATGCCGGCTTCCTGGCGCACGAGGCGAACTTCCTGCTCGACGCCACGCTGGGCCTGATCAACATCGAACAGAACGCCATCATCAAGATCTTCTCGGTCGTCTCGGTGGCGCTGATGCCGCCGACGCTGATCGCCTCGGCCTATGGCATGAATTTCAAGCACATGCCGGAACTGGACTGGGACTTCGGTTATCCCATGGCCATCCTGCTGATGGTGCTGTCGGCGGTGGTCCCGCTCTGGTACTTCCGCCGGCGCGGCTGGCTGTAAGTATTTATTCTTGATATTAAAGAGACTTTATTGCTTCTGATTTGGGAAATTGCAAGATGTTCTATTGAGTACATCGACAGGCGAAGTTTTTAGGATTTTCTACAATTTACTCGCATCATGCATCTCGTACCAGTTGACTATATTGTGATGATTGGTAATCCTAGTGCTTGTTTGCCGCAGGATCGTTGATTGTATCGCTGCACTATAGATGGATTGGGTGGGAAATATGAGGAAAAACCTTGAAAAAGTTAGGGTGTTGGATTTATCAATAAAAAACGTGAGTTGCTTTGAGAATATATCTATTAGCTTCAACAAGAAATTCAATTTTATCTGTGGCGCGAACGGTATAGGGAAAACTTCAATACTTAATATTATAGGAGCTAGCTTTATTAGTTTGCACCACATTAGGGGTGTGCATCGAAATGCTCTCTCTTCTCAGCCCGGAGAATGGTCAATAGTCTGTAAACTTGATCGTAGAATTGTAGAGAATAAGCTAGAAACCAGATCTTTCTATCCTGACGAACAAACCGCACCTCATGGTTTTTATAGAGATTATGCAAAGCATATAATTCACCTAAAGACGAATAGAGATTTTCAATATGAGGGTCTCCATTCAATTGATCGAGATCCGGTAGGAGATGAAAGCTCTTACCAAATGGCTGCTTTGGTCGGAGTTAAGCAAGGAAATATAAAACCATGGCTTGCTAACAGGTTTATATTTAAACAAATCCCAGATAATGGCTGGGATGCCGATATGATTGAGAACAACGATCTTGCATTAAAGTGCTTCTCTTTGCTCGATAGATCAGTTGAGTTCTCTCACATAGACACGATGTCTCTAGATATTTATGTTAAGACAAAACATTGAACAATTCCCTTTGAATATCTTTCGTCAGGATTTCGTGCTTCCTTATCAATTCTCCTTGGAATCATAAAAGAAATAGAACATAGAAAATTGGAAACTTCAGCATCAGAATTTTCAGGTCTGATTATGATTGATGAGCTTGACCTTCACCTTCATCCAACTTGGCAGAAGGTAATATCGGGATCCTTGCGACGAGCATTCCCTTATGCACAATTCATAGTAACCACACACAGTCCTCACATGATTCAAAGTGCAGAGTCTGAGGAAGTGATTGCTCTTGTTCCTGATGAAAATGGTAGGCCGGTACAATCAAAGCTTCCTATAAATAAATATGGTTTTAAGGGATGGACTGTGGAGGAAATTCTATCAGAGATTATGGGTCTGAGTGACGCTTCCTCAGATGAATATCAGCATGCCATGAATTACTTTGATAAAGCGATCGAGGATGAGGATGTAAATAGTTTGCGTTACTGGCTTAATGAGCTAGAGATAATGCTACATCCCTCAAATAATCTTCGGAAGTTACTGCGTATTCAAGCGGCGCCTGTGCTCGGAGAGTTTGAATGATAAAGCTTACACGCCCTAACGCTCCTGCTGAATTAACAGCGGAACTAGTTTGCAGTTTGACTGATGAGTTTAAGTCTGATTCTAAAAGCCAAGTGTGGAACAAAGACTTTATTAGAAAATCTCTGATTGCGATGTCAAATGGAAAATGTTGTTATTGTGAAACTAAAATAGACGAAGAATCTAAATATATGGAGGTTGAGCATTTTTTCTGTAAATCATTGTATAGAGATATGGTTGTTGAATGGTCTAATCTGCTTCCCTCTTGTAAGAGGTGCAATACTCAGAAAGGTAATCATGATGTTCTGATGGACGGAATGATTATTGATCCGGCTAAAGACTTCCCGAATCACCATATAAAGATGAACTCTAACTACCGGTTTTCTGGCAAGGATGAGCTCGGCGTAAGAACAATAGATACAACCTATCTAAATGATACCCGTAGAATTGTTCGGAAAAGGTTTGAAATCGGAAATCAAATTTGCGAGACCCTCGAGAAGTTGCATGATGACTTAAAATCATGCATGAAGGATATAAAGTCAGACAAAAAAATAAAAAAGATAATAAGGTCTCTGACCAAAATTCTTGAGGAAGCAAATCCGGCGGAGGCGTTTAGCGCAACGGTTGCAACAGTCATTTTAAAAAATAGAGACTATATCGAAATGAAGTCCCAGCTCGAGTGCTTTGGTCTGTGGGATGAATGTTTGTCAAGGCTTCATAATGATGCTCTGTGCATTGCCATGATTTAGCGCTGCGCGCTATTTTCATTTGCTTTTATTTACGGAAAATCTCTGAACGAATGCTCGGAATATAAGGTGGCAGCGCGGCGGGGATGGCGGACTGGCCGCCATCCCCGCCGCTT
>NZ_LGQU01000008.1:0-46740 GCF_003115935.1 Azospirillum sp. TSH20 | reverse complement strand
CCCATGCCCCCCCCTCCCCCCGCCCCTCTCCCCGGGGGGGAGAGGGAGATCTCCCATCCCCCCCGCCGGTCCTAGTACCGGCGGCCGGGGGAGGGCCGGCTGGAACCTTGGGGTGGACAGGACGTTATCGCTTTCGAAAAGTCGCCCGGTCAGACACCGGGGGTATCTTGAAGTGAAGACCAGCCACCCCAACCTGTCAGTCGTCATGCCGCCCCGTCCTTCGGAAAAGGAAGGTGGGCGTCATCCCGATAAAAACATCGGATGACCCGCCCCGGAACAGCTTCTGAAGCAGCTTCTGCAAGGGCGGCATGCCGCAGGTCTGCCCGGCATTCGGCCGGCGGCCAGCCAATATAAGAGGAAACCATGGATCGCCAGGAATTCTGGATGAAGGACCCGGAGCTGAAGGCCGCCTACGAGGCTCTCGGCCCCAACTTCCGCCGCGAGGTCGAACAGGCGCAGGCACGCCGCAGCCAGCGCACCCTGCAGGGCGCCGCCATCGCCTCTCGCGGTCGCTCAACCCGTCCCCACCAGCCCCATTCGGGCAGCACCGCCCGCCGCTGACGCCATATTTTCGTGCACGAACGGCCTCTTCGGGCCAGATCTGCACGAGCGTGGCTGGACCTGCGGAAAAAAACGGACCTAAACTCGGCCCCCTGCCGTTTCATCCGTCCTTTTCCCCCGCTTCCGGCCCCCGTCGATGCCTTCTGCCAATCGCCCGCACCACCCGCTGCCCAACCGGCTGCGCCGGCCCCACCATGTCTGGATGTCCCCCAGAAACTGGCGGCGGCGCCTGCTGTTCTGGTCCGGTGCCGGTGCGGTCGGGCTGGTCGCCGTCCTGTTCGCCGTTGCCGCGGATTACGCCCAGCAGTTGTTCCGGCTGGCCGTCGGGGCAGTTCCCTGGCTGCCCTTCCTGCTGACTCCGCTGGGGCTGGCCTTTTCCGCCTGGGTCGCCCTTCGCGTGGTGCCGGGATCGCAGGGCAGCGGCATTCCCCAGGCCATCGCCGCGCGCCATGTCCAGGATCCGGCAGCCAAGCGCCGGCTGCTGTCGCCGCGCATCGCCGTGGGGAAGATCCTGCTGACCCTGGTCGGGCTGGCCTGCGGCGCCTCCATCGGGCGCGAGGGACCGACGGTGCAGGTCGGCGCCTCGATCATGCTGATGGCCGGTTCCATCGCCGGGCTGGGGCGGGAGCCGGGTCTGATCCTCGCCGGCGGGGCGGCCGGCGTCGCCGCGGCCTTCAACACGCCGCTGGCCGGCATCGTCTTCGCCATCGAGGAGATGGCCCGCAGCTTCGAAAGGCGGACCAGCAGCCTCGTGCTGATCGCGGTGGTGGCGGCCGGTCTGGTCGCCGTCGGCCTGCTCGGCAACTACGCCTATTTCGGCCACACCGCCGCCTCGGCCAGCTGGCACGACTGGGAAGCGGTTCTGGCGACCGGCGTCGTCGGCGGTCTGGCCGGCGGCGGATTCAGCTCCCTGCTGCTGTGGCTGACGCGCTGGATCCGCTGCGGCCTGGGTGGACGGCTGGCCCGCCACCCGCTGCTCATCGCGTTGGGTTGCGGCCTTGCCCTGGCGGCGATCGGCGCCGCCACCGGCGGCCTGACCTTCGGCACCGGCTATGAGCAGGCGCGCGCCGTGCTGGACGGGGTGGAGACGCTGCCCTGGTACTATGCCCCGGCAAAGCTGCTGGCGACCGTCCTGTCCGGCATCTGCGGCATTCCCGGCGGCATCTTCTCCCCCTCGCTGTCGGTCGGGGCCGGCATCGGCTCGATCATCGGCGGGCTGCTGCCGGACAGCTCGCTGGGCGCCATCGTCCTGCTGTCGATGGTCTCCTATTTCGCCGGCGTGGTGCAGGCCCCCCTGACCGCCGTCGTCATCGTGACGGAGATGAGCGCCTCGCCCGAGATGCTGCTGCCGCTGATGCTGAGCGCCGCGCTCGCCACCACCCTGTCGCGGCTGGTCTGCCCGCATTCGGTCTATCACGCCATGGCCGACGCCTTCCTGGCGGTGCTGAAGACGGACGCGGCCGGCAAACCGGCCCCGTCCAAAGCAGCGGCGATCCCCACTCCCTGACGGGCCGCCTCAATAGGCACTGTCCCGATCCAGCCGCCCGATGTCGTCGGCATCCAGCCGCAGATTGGCGGCGGCGATCAGATCGCCCATCTGCTCCGGCTTCGACGCGCTCGCGATCGGCGCCGTCAGGCCGGGCCGCGCAATCAGCCAGGCGAGCGCCACTTGGCTCGGCGTCGCCTTGTGCCGCCCGGCGACCTCGTCCAGAGCCGCCAGGATGGCCCGGCCGCGCTCGTTCAGATACTTCGACACCACCCCGCCGCCGCGCGCGCTCTTGCCGGCATCCTCGGCCGAGCGGTACTTGCCGGTCAGGAAGCCGGCGGCCAGCGAATAGTAGGGGATGACGCCCAGCCCGTTCTCCCGGCAAATCCCCTCCAGCTCCGCCTCGTAGCCCTCGCGGCTGTACAGGTTGTATTCCGGCTGCAGGGTCTCATAGCGGGGCAGGCCGGTGCGGGCGCTGACCTCCAGCGCCTCGCGCAGGCGGGACGCCGTCAGGTTGGAGGCGCCGATGGCCCGCACCTTGCCCTGGTCGATCAGCTCCTTGTAGGCGCCCAGCGTATCCTCGAACGGCGTCTCGGGATCGTCCCAATGCGACTGATAGAGGTCGATGCGGTCGGTCTGCAGCCGGCGCAGCGAATCCTCCACCGCCGTCCGGATCCAGGCCGGCGACAGGCCCTTCTTGCCCGGCCCCATCTCCGACCCGACCTTGGTCGCCAGGACGATGCGGTCGCGGTTGCCGCGGCTCTTCATCCATTTGCCGATGATGGTCTCGGACTCGCCGCCCTGGTTGCCGGGCGCCCAGGCCGAATAGACGTCGGCGGTGTCGACGAAGTTGAAGCCGGCTTCGACGAAGGCGTCGAGCAGCCGGAAGGAGGTCGCCTCGTCGGCGGTCCAGCCGAACACGTTGCCGCCGAAGCAGAGCGGGGACACCGTCAGGCCGCTGCGGCCCAGAGGACGTTGATCGGGCGGACGTTGATCCATTGCGTCTTCTCCTTTGAAGGTCACCGGTCAGGCGGCGTGCCGCCCACGGAATTCGGTCAGGTAGAACAGCAGGCCGACGGCGGGAAAGGCGAAGCCGATCCAGGTCACCGGCGCCCAGCCGCCGACGGCGAAGGCATAGCCGGCCAGCGCCGAGCCCGCCGCGCCGCCCAGGAAGAAGATCGCCATATAGATGGCGTTCATCCGGCTGCGAGTCTCCGCCCCCAGCGAATAGATGGCGCGCTGCCCCAGCACCATGTTCATCTGCACGCCCATGTCGAGCAGCAGCCCGGCCAGCACCAGCAGCGCGATCGATCCTTCGCCGGCCCGCGCCACGAAGAAGGACAAGGCCGCCATCGCCAGCGCGAAGCCGGTGGCCGGCCGGGTCCAGCCGCGGTCGGCGATCCGCCCGGCGATCGGCGCCACCAGCGCGCCCGCCGCCCCTGACAGGGCGAACAGCGCGATCCCCCGCTGGCTGAGGTGGAAGGGCGCCCCCATCAGCAGCAGCGGGACGGAGGTCCAATAGAGGCTGAAGGCCGCGAACATCATGGTCTGGTACACGGTCCGCCGCTGCAGCACCGGCGTCCGCACCAGCAGCCGCCCCAACGATCCGAGCAGCGCGCCATAGCTGGACTGCCCCTTCGGCCGCCGTTGCGGCAGCACCCGCCACAGCAGCACGGCGAAGCCGACCATCACCACCGCCGACAGGCCGAACACCGCCCGCCAGCCCAGGCTGTCGGCGATCAGGCTCGACACCGGCCGGGCCAGCAGGATGCCGAGCAGCAGCCCGCTCATCACATTGCCCACCACCTGCCCGCGCGAGGCCTCCGGCGCCATGTGGGCGGCCAGCGGCACCAGCATCTGGACGGCGACGGAGGTGACGCCGATCAGGAAGGCCGCCGTCAGGAACAGCGACGCGCTGGGGGCGACCGCCGCCACAAGCAAGGCCAAGACCGTGCTGCACAGGGTGACCACCACCAGCCGCCGGTTCTCCAGCAGATCGCCCAGCGGCACCAGCAGCACCAGCCCGGCGCCATAGCCGACCTGGGTCAGGGTGACGACGAGGCTGGCGGTCTCCGGCGACAGCCCGACCGCCGGGCCGATCAGCCCGACCAGCGGCTGGGCATAATAGATGTTGGCCACCACCACGCCGCAGGCCAGCGCCATCAGCAGCACCAGCGAGCGGGACAGGGCAGGGTGGGCGGCGTCTTCCGTGGTGTGCGGAACAGCGGTTGGCGGCATCGCGCGGTCCTGTAGGGTCGTGACTGCTTGGAACGGGCACAAAACAGCGCGCAGCCTAAGTCGGCACCTGCAGCCCGCGCATCGGTCAATTGCGCCGCCCGGCCATGCGCCGCCTATCCAACCTCCGCGCACACCGCATAAAGCCAGTCGCGGAACGGCCCAAACCCGGCATCCTCGCGGCGGGAGGCGCGATAAACCAGATACCAGGACAGGACCATCGGCACCGCCGGCCCGAACGGCGTGGCGAGCCGCCCGGCGGCGATGTCGTCCAGGATATAGAGCCGCGGCGCCAGCGCCACCCCGACGCCGTCGATGGCCGCCTGCAAGGTCATGGCATAGCTGCCGAAGGACAGCCCCCTTATTCCCGAAGCCGCTGCCGGATCCGCCACCCCGGCGGCGGCCAGCCAGCGCGGCCAGTCCTCCCCCCAATGCGACACATGCAGCAGGGTGGCGCCGGACAGATCCGCCGGCCCGCGCAACTCCGCCGCCAGCCGCGGCGCACAGACCGGCTGCAGGCTGGAGGAGAACAGCCGCTCCGCCTCATAGCCCGGCCATTGGCCATCGCCCAGCAGGACGGCGCAGGTCCAGTCGTCGTTCATCGGCGCCCCCGCCCCGCCGGTGGCGATCCGCACCTCGATTTCCGGATGCGCAAGGTGGAAGCTCGACAGGCGCGGGATCAGCCAGCGGACCGCCACCGTCGCCCCCATCCCCACCGTCAGCACCGGCCCGGCCCGCATCGCCGACACCTGCTCCACCCGCCGGGCGATGCCGTCGAAGGCTTCGGTCAGCGCCGGCTGCAGCGCCCGGCCGCGTTCGGTCAGCACCAGCGCGTTGGCCCGCCGGTCGAACAGGGCGAAGCCCAGCCGCTCCTCCAGCAGCTTCACCATCCGGCTGATGGCGGCCTGCGAGACATGCAGCTCCGCCGCCGCCGCGGTAAAGCTGCCATGGCGGGCCGCCGCCTCGAAGGCGCGCAGGCCGTTCAGCGAGGGCAATCGACGCATGCGTCCATCCTTACTTCACTCCAACTTTTCCTGAGGCTGAGCATCGAACAATGCCGTTTGCGGCGCAACCGCGCGCGTGCGAGTTTTTCAGCCTGATCTCCGACATTCGGGCTGATTCATGCTGACGCTTCCGCTGATGGTGGGGCTTGGCCTCACCGTTCTCGTGACCTCGTTTCTGTCGGGCCTGTTCGGCATGGCCGGTGGCATGGTGCTGATGGGCCTGCTGCTGATCCTGCTGCCGGTGCCCTCGGCGATGCTGCTGCATGGCGTGACCCAGTTCGCCTCCAACGGCTGGCGGGCGTGGCTGTGGCGGCGTCATGTGGTCTGGCCGATCATCCTGCGATTCGCGTTGGGCGGATCGGTGGCCGGCCTGCTGTTCGCCCTGGTCGGCGCCGTGCCGGACCGTGCGGTCTCGCTTCTGATTCTGGGCCTGACGCCCTTCCTGGCGCTCGCCATTCCCGCCCGCTGGGCGCTGAACGCGCAGAAGCCGCTGCATGGCGTGCTGGGCGGCTTCCTCTGCATGGGCATCCAGTTGCTCGCCGGAATCTCCGGCCCCTTGCTCGACGCCTTCTTCATCCGCAGCGCCATGACCCGCCAGAGCGTGGTCGCCACCAAGGCCGCCATCCAGTCGGTCGGCCATCTGGTCAAGATCGCTTACTTCGCCCCGCTGGTGGCCGGCCATGCCGGCGAGACGGTGGAAGCGACGGTGATCCTGATGTCGATCGCCATGGCACTGCTGGGCACGAATCTCTCCCGCCGCGTTCTGGATCGCATGAGCGACGCTCAATTCCGCCTGTGGAGCCGCTATCTGGTGATGGGAACCGCCAGCGTCTATCTGGGGCAGGGGCTGTTCCTGCTGGCAGTCCATTAAAAAACACATTTTAAATCAATCTACTAACCCATTCCTCCTTTTCCATCCTTACTCCCTGGGGGCCAGATCCCGCCCCATTGCCGCCGATGAGCCCGCCCATCCATCCTTACGGCTTGGGGGCGGGCTTCCTTACATCCTGGGGGCGGGTAAGCCCTTGAGACTCCTGACACGCTCCAGAATCGGACTCTCAACTCCGCAGACTCCCGTCATCCTTACCTCTCGGGGGCCTGGATCCGGCATCAGGTGCCCCCAAGCCGTAAGGATGGCGCTTGCCCACTGACCTCCGAACAGCAAAAATGCCTGAACGCCCCCAGGCAGTAAGGATAGAGCAGGCCCGATAACACCGCTCCGCAGACTCGAGTCGGTCCGATTCGCGACATGGAAGCCTCCCAACCGGCTTGTCCGGCTGAGATTCGCACTTGGGAAGCCTTGGCAGATCCGGCACTTAGCGTGCGCTTGCCTCTCCCTTTCCCTTTTAAGAGGATTCGTCGGCGCGAATCCCTAGGGGAGTCCGCGAGTCGCATCGAATCTTCCTTACAGGGTGGGGGAAACAGCCTTACCGGGTGGGGGCGAGTCGCACACCCCCCGGGGCGTAAGGGTTCCGCCCCCAGGGTGTAAGGATGCCCAGGATTCTGCAGCGCGACCCTTTCCTTACTTGTTTTTGGGGTAAGGATTGATTTAGCCTCGCTCGATTTCGCGGGAGGCAGGCGATGGCGGGTACGGGGCGCAGGAAGGCGCGCGGTGCGGTGACGGAGGAGTCCGTCCCGTCGGACGCGGCTGCGCCCACCAAGGCGAACACGGTGAAGGCCGCTGCGAATCTCGTCGTGCTGGGTCCGGAGGATCTGGCCGGCGGCGCGGTGATCGACGGCGATGGTGCCGCCGCCACCCTGCCGTCTGTTGCCGCCGAATCCGCGGCTCCGGTCGCCGGCCTGACCGCCCGTGTCGCCAGCGCCACCTTCGAGCGCGACGGCTACAAGCATCTGATCAAGGCGGCGGAGGCGGTCTACAGCTATCCCGCCAACGGCACGCGCCTGTCGCTGCCGGCGCAGAAGATGCTGAACTTCATGATCCATCTGGCCGGCAGCCAGAATTTCGCCAACAAGCTCTACCGCCTGCCCAAGCGCGTGGTGCGCGGCAACCACAAGGGCAACGAGCGAATCTTCGACGCGCTGAAGGAGATCTTCGACTCCAGCCTCGTGGTCATCGGCCCCTTCCGCGGCCGCCGGTCGCGCGCGGAACTGCGCATCCTCTCCAGCTATGTCCGGCCGGAGGAGGAGGAGGACAGCGACGCCGCCGACATCCATTTCCAGTTCACCGACGCCTTCCTGGAAATACAGCGCTCGTCGCAGCTGTGGGCCAAGCTGTCCGGACCGGCGATGGTCAAGGTCACCAGCACCTATGCGCTGAAGCTCTACGAGATCGGCATGCAGCGCTACCAGATGGACTATCCGTCGCTGGAGCTGGACATCGACACGCTGCGCAAGCTGATGAACGTGCCGGAGGGCGCCTACAAGGATTTCGGCATCCTGCGCACCCGCACCATCGACCGCGCCATCTCCGAGGTGAACCAGCTCGCCCCCTTCCGCGTCAGCATGCCGGAAGACAAGATGAAGCGGAAAGGCCGCAAGATCGAGGCGGTGACCCTCGATTTCGACGCCAAGGACGAGGAGGAGGCGGCCGAGACCTATCTGGAGCGCGAACGCCACAGTGCCGGCCGCCGCGCGCGGCGCATCGGCAAGGTCGACACCGTCGCCCCCGCCGATCCGGTGGAATCCGGCCTCGCCGATCTCGGCCCGCTGCCCGATGCCGACGACGTGACCGCCCTGTGGGCCGCCGTCCTGCACGCCCTGAAGGGCAAGGTCCCCGCCCCGCTGCTGGCCGAACTGGAGCCGCACCGGGTGGAGGAAGCCCCCCAGGGCGGCCGCCGCCTCGTCCTGAAGGCGAAAAACCCAGCCGTCGCCGACACCGCCCGCATGAACCACTGGCCGAGCCTGAAATCGGCCCTGTCGTCCCTCACCGCCGGAATGATCGAGGACGTGGCCTTCGAGGTGGCGGCGCGCAAACCGAAGGCGGCGAAGGCGGCCTCCCCCGAGGCGTAAGGATTGGGGCGCCTTCAGGGGCTACATCGCTTCCCGTTTCCGAGCCGACGAACACCCGGCTGCACCTCTGCCATTGTCGGGGGGTGTTTGCGTCCGCCGCCGTCAGGCGGTCGCCGCCTTGGCCGCCCGTGTGGTGATGTCGTCGAGGAAGGCGGTGATGTCGTCCTGCAGGTCGGACGGATCCTCCAGCCCGACGCTGATGCGCAGGATCAGGTCCTCACCGGTCCAGGGGCGGGCGGTGCGGTTGCGCTTCACGGGCATCGGCGCCATCAGGCTACGGGTCCCGCCCCAGGAAGCGCCGATGGCGAAGGTGCGCAACACGTCGAGGGCCGGCGGGACGTGCGGCGTCGCCGCGGGCGTGAACACGACGCTGAAGACGCCGCTGGCCCCGAGGAAATCACGCTTCCACACCGCATGGCCGGGAGAGTCGGGGAGTGCCGGATACAGAACCCTCTCCACCAGCGGATGGCCGGCCAACCGTTCGGCCAGCGCCATTGCCCCGTCTGACGCCTGCCGCATCCGCACGCCCAGTGTCTCCATTCCCCGCAGCACCAGCGAGGCGTCATCGGGCGAAACGCCAATCCCGTAGCGGCCGAGAGCGCTGCGGATCGGCGTGATCAGGGCCTCGTTCCGCACGGTGAGCGACCCCATCAGCAGATCGGAATGGCCGCTGACGTACTTCGTCAGCGCTTCGGTCACCAGATCGGCGCCATGGTCCAGAGGCTTGAAGTTCAGCGGGGTGGCCCAGCTGTTGTCGCAGCCGACCAGGGCGCCATAGTGGTGCGCCACCGCCGCGATGGCCGGCAGGTCCTGGATCTCCATGGTGGTGGAGCCGGGGGATTCGCACCAGACGACCTTGGTGCGTCCGTCGATCCGCCGCTCCAGGTCAGCGACGGAGGTCGGGTCGTAATAGTCGACCTCGATGCCGAATCTGACCAGATCGTGATTGGCGAAGTCGCGCATCGGTGGATAGGAGGTGTCGGCGATCAACATCCTGTCGCCGGCTTGCAGGAAGGGCAGCACGGCAAAGCTGTTGGCCGCCTGCCCTGACGGCAGAAGGAAAGTCCAGGCACCGTTCTCAAGAGCCGTCAGCTTGGTCTCCAGCGTCCGGGTTGTTGGGGTGCCGTAAAGGCCGTAGGTATAGCCGGTATGCCCGCGTTCTCCGCGTGTCGCGTAATCTTCGGCATTGGCGAATACGATTGTCGATCCACGATGGACGGGCACGGTGAGGCTATCGAACCCTTCGGCGGCAACCGAAGGATTCACCACGCATTGGGTGAGATCTTTCATGGGAGGCGTCCTTTGACTGACTCCCCCGATATGACGCCACCAGCCCTATTTCGTCCAATATGGATTTCAAGCTAGTCTATTCCCTCAGGTTATAGAGAGACCATCATGAACCTGCGGCAGGTCGAGGTATTCCACGCGGTGATGACCAACGGTACCGCTTCGCGCGCGGCCGAGGTGCTGCGCATTTCGCAACCCGCCGTCAGCAAGGCGATCCAGGAGTTGGAGCGGGAAATCGGCTTCGCGCTGTTTCATCGCGCCAAAGGGCGCATGCTCCCGACGGAGGAGGCGCGGCTGTTCTTCCAGGAAGTGGCATCGTCCTTTGCGGGATTGATCCATTTGCGCGCCGCCGCAGCGCGCATTCGTGACTTCGGCTCGGGGGAAATCCGGGTCGCCTGCCACTCGGCAGTCAGCACCACCATCCTGCCGAAAGCATTGCGTGCCTTCCAAGTGCGGCATCCCGACGTGTCGATCACAGTGCAGGCGCGTATGTCTTCAGTGGTGAAGGATCTGATCGCCTCCGGCCATTTCGACATTGGGCTGGCGGCCGACGAGATCGACGTGACGGGGGTGGATGCGACGCTTTTCATGCGGCAGCGCCTCGTGATCGCGGTTCCGGCCGATCACCCGCTGGCGCATCGCGAAGTTCTCCACCCCGCCGATCTACACGGCACGCCATTCATCGCCCTCGCTCCCGAGGACACCGCGCGCCGCCGGCTGGATGGGGTGCTGGCCGCCCATGGCGTGATGCCGAAAATCGTGCTGGAGACGCCCTACTCGATGACCATATGTGCGATGGTGCAGGCTGGCATCGGGTGCGGTCTGGTCAATCCACTGACTGCCGAACCCTATCTCGGTCGAGGCCTGGTCGTCTGTGCGTTCGAGCCGGAAATTCGATCACGCACTCTGCTCCTTCTGCCACCAAACCGTCGTCCATCTCGCATCGTCGCCGACTGCATCACGGAGTTGATGGCGTTTTCAACGGATTGAGGTCGTTCCTCTCGGGTAGGGCGAACGTTATGACAAGCCGGCACTACAGAACGTAGAAGCACATGTTCCGAGCGTGTTTTTACATCCCGGACAATCTGAGCACTTCCGTCCCATCGCTTCATGATCCAGGCAGGGCACCGACCTTAACCCCTTGATCCCCGCGGATTTTGCACAAAACTCCCTATAAAGGGACAATTTTCCTATACCCTCGCCGCAAACAGTCCGATCCTTTTTGCGGAGCCATCCCATGCCCCTCGACAGCCGTACCCTGACCCCCAACGCGCTTGGCGACCATTTCCCCTGCTGGGCCGAGGAGCCGCCGGTGCCCTCCGAAGGCTCTCTGGTCCCCGGTTCGCAGTTCCATGAGGAACAGTGGATCATGGCCGCCGGCATGCTGGCGCGCGGCAGCAGTTTCCTCAATGTCTCCCGCGCCATGGGCTGCAGCCGGACGACTCTCTGGCGCGCCTATTACGGATCGAAGGACTTCCGTCACAGGGTCTGGTGGGAACGGCAGGCGCTGAACCGCGAGGCCGAACTCCGGCTCTCCTCTCTCCGCGCCCTGGTGGCGGAGCAGATCGAACGGCTGGTCTCGGCCGGCGATCCGTCGACCGTGCGCTGGCTGGCCGACCGGCTCGGTCTTCTCGACGGTCTCGGCGCCCCCTCTGCCAAACAGCCGGCACAACAGGCGGAATTCCGCCAACCGCCCGACTCCGTCACCCCGCAGCCGTCGGAAGACCCGCCCGCCGACATCGTCACCGAACTGGACGATGACGACCACATCCCCGGCGCCTTCCGGGAACGCACTCCGCCCGATCCGCGCGCCGTCGCCGCCATCCTGGCCCGCCCGGAATCGACCGGGCCGAAGGGCGTCTATCCCTGGACCCTCAACCCCGACGATCCCTATCCCAACCTCGGCTCGGTGCAGGAGCGTCGGGGCGGAAAGGCCGCCTTCCGCCGCCTGTAGAGCGGACGGCGCCGCTGAGATGAAACAGCCGCCGGAAACCGTTCCACGCTGTTCCATCCCCCAAGCGGTAAGGATCGGCGGAGAGCCCCCGCCGATCCCGTCACTCTCAGCCCTGCTTGGCCTTCAGCGCCGCCAGACGGTCGGACAGGCTGGTCGGTACGGTCTTGCCCGACGCGGCGGCGAGCGCGGCGGCGATGTTGGGGTCTTCCTTCTCCGGGGCCGACGGGCGCAGCAGCTTGGCCTTGGCGTTGGCGGCCTCCGCCGCGGCCAGATCCTTGGCGGCGGTGTCCTGCATCGCCTTCAGCGCCACGGTCAGGCCGCTGGTGGCACCGGCAAGGCCGGCGGCCTGACGGGCTGCTTCGGCCTGACGCTCGGCCATGGCGCGCTGCTGGTCGGCGCGGCCCATGTCGCGCTGGGCGCGGGTCAGGTCGGCACGGGCAGCCTTCAGCTTGGCGCCGGCGTCGGCGTAGTTCTTCTCCAGCATCTCCAGGAACTCGCGCGCCTCGACCGCATCGCGGACCTCGCGGTCGATGTCGGGAGCCATCTCCTCCAGCATCGCGACGATGGTCTCCAGGCTCTTTTCCAGGCCGGCCTTGCGCGACGGGTCGGTCTCGGCGTCGATCTGGCGCTGCAGATGCTCGGCCGCGGCCATGCGCTGGTTCGACAGCGCCTTGATCTCGTCGGCTTCGCGCTGCTCGCGGTCATGGATGGCGCGGGCTTCCGCCACCTGCCGGCCCAGCTGGTCGAGATGCTGCTCCATGGTCCGCAGCTCCGCCTCGGTCGCGGACTTCGGATCCCAGCGCACCAGCGCCTCCATGGCGCCCTGGACGGCCTGGTCGGTCTTGACACCCATAAGGTTGCGGATGAAGGCAAGCATGGCTGATTCCTGTCGAAGGAGGGTTGTTGGAGGCGCCCGCACGAAAGCGCGGACGCATCGCCTGCACAGATGGGGAGGGGGCGATCCCGGAACCAGACCCCCATCCTTACCTCTCGGGGGAGATTTATCCCGCCATGGCGGCGGCGTTGATCAGCGCCACCCCAAGCTGGACGCCGACCAGCGCCGCGGCCGATGCGACGTTGCCCGATTCGATCTGGCCGCGCAGGTCGCGGATCAGCAGGGTCGCCACGGCGAAGGCGACCAGTTGCAGGATCAGCGCCACCACACCCCACAACAGGATGTCCAGCACGAAGGCGCTGGTCGCCAGCGTCGCCGCCAGCGGAATGGCGAGCGCCACGATGGATCCCGCCAGCGTCAGGCCGCCGGCGGCATTGCCTTCCGCCACCAGCCGGCGCTCGTCGAAGGGGGTGATGCGGGTGTAGACGGCGACGCCCGCCACCAGCAGCGCCAGCGTGACGGCGAGCTGGACCAGCAGCACCGGAAGTCCGGTGCCGAGCGCGGTCAGGATGGAACCGAAGGTGCTTTCCATGGGGCCGGCACTCTTGTCGTGTGGGTTAGGACAGGGAGAGGGAGGCGGGATTCACGTCGATGCCGGCGGCGATCTCGACCGACGCGCGGCCGGACCGCTCCACCGCCTCCACCAGGATATATTCGGTGGCGGGCGCCGGGGCTGCGGCTCCGGTGGCGGCGCCGTACAGCATCGACTGGCTGGTCACCGTCTCGGTCCCGCGCAGGGTCTGGCGCGCCTCGCTGAGGGTGAAGGGCTGGATGCGGCTGGGTCCCGGCTGCCAGACGCGGGGATAGAGCATGCCGTCCTTGGTCTGGAACTCCGGCCAGCCGATCATTCCCTCCGCATCGTCCAGCCAGAATCCCCACTCGCCCTCGTCGGACGGGGTGACGCTGTCGATGGGGGTGAAATAGCGGCACTCGTCCGGCTGCCCGTCGGGGCCGAGGTGAATCTGGAAGAAGCCACCCCCCGGAAGATGCAGGCGGTAGACGGTGGCCGGGCCGGAGGTGACGGTGCCGACCGCCTCGATCGACACCAGCCGGTCGGTGCCGGTGTCCGGCGCCTTGACCTTGGTGGCGCTCTCCGCCAGCAGGAAGGGGGTGGGGTCGATGGTGACCGTCATGCCCAGCCGGAACAGCGACGGGCTGTAGGCCTTGCCGCTGAGCTTCTGGTTCACAT
The DNA here is from genome assembly GCF_003115935.1 of Azospirillum sp. TSH20. Lineage (NCBI taxonomy): Bacteria > Pseudomonadati > Pseudomonadota > Alphaproteobacteria > Rhodospirillales > Azospirillaceae > Azospirillum > Azospirillum sp. TSH20. Next base: position 33,159 of record NZ_LGQU01000008.1, on the reverse strand, counting down.
AGTTGCCGAGCGTTCCGAACAGGGGCACGTCCGATCCTCCCTTGGAAACGGGACCGTTGGAAACTGGACCCGATTTTGGTGGCGACTCCATCCGGCGCCGCGCCCGCCACAGCAGGAACAGCACCGCGACGCCAAGCAGCAGCAGGCCCCACCACCAGAAGCCATGCCCGCCGGATCCGCGCGATGTCTGTGCCGCGCTGGCGCTGTCCACCGAACTGGCGGAGCCGGCGCGGGCCAGATCCGCGGGCACGTCCGGCGGCAGCTGTCCCGCCTCGCGCGGGGTTCCGGCCTGGGCGGCCATCGACTGATCGAGCTGGTCCAGCTTGCCGCGCAACTCGGCGTTGTCGCGGGCCAGCCGGTCGGCCTCCTGCCGCCACTCGCGATAACCGGGGTCGTCGGCGTTGTTGTGGAAGAAGGCGGCATGGCCCGGCCGGGTCAGCGTGTCGAGCATGAACCACAGGAACAGCCCGTCCCAGATGCCGAAACGGCGCGGCGCGCTGTAGGTGTAGGGCGGCGGGCTCCAGCCGTAACCGCCATAGGGATTGGCCGGCGCCGGCCGGGTGGACGGGGTGCGGTAGGAGGAGCCGCCCGATCCCCAGCCCCACCCCCAGCCCGACCCGCTCGAGCCGTTGCTGCGGCCCTGGGTGGAGGCGGCGGGCGGCGGAGCGCTTGGCTGCGCCGGCGGCGTGCGGTCGGCGTCCTGCTTGGTCCGGTAGCGGTTCAGCGCATCGGCCGAGCCCTGCTGGCTGAAGGCCTTGTCACCTGCCGACGTCGGCGGGGCGGCGACCGACGGGGCGCTGTTGCCCGGCCGGGCATAGCCGCCGCTGGAACTGGATGGCCCGCCGGAAAACCAGCCGCCGCCGCTACCGGTGGAGGGCGTGCGCGGGGCGGAGGGGCGGGTGTAGCCGCCGCTGCCGCCGCCGATGGACGGAGTGCGCGACGGTCGCGAATAGCCGCCCGACGACCGGCCGCTGGAGCCGGCACGGGCTTCGGCGTCCGCCGGTGTCAGGGTGATGGCTGCCGCGGTGGCGGCTATGGCAAGCGGAGCGGGGGCCGCGGGAGCGGTGAGGACTGCGCCGACGGGGACCGACAGCGGCTGCACCGTCATCAGAAGGGCGACGGCGGCGGCGCGCCACCGCTCCGTCCAGCGGTCCTGACGCCGGGTGGGCCTTTGGGGCTTCTCGGTTTGCGTCATCTTCCTCTCGCGCGTCATCCGGAGCCGGTTCAACCGGCCCTTCCGGCGATTCGTTGCGCGAGCGTAGGCAGATACGCCGCCGCGCTCAAGGATAACCGTCGCGATCGGCTCTTATGCCGCCCGTCAGGAGACGGCGGTCACCGTCCGCTTGCCCCGTTCCGGTTCCGGCTGCGACGGGCGCAGGGTCGGTGGGCCGCCGGCGGCGGTGACGAGACGGTCGCTCGCGGCCTCCAGCCGCTCCTCCAGGTCGTGCATCGCCTCGGCGCGCGGGCGTCCAGGCATGATCGGCGGCAGGAATTCCACCACCACCGTGCCGGGATACTTCAGGAAGCTGTGGCGCGGCCAATAGAGCCCGGCGTTCAGCGCCATCGGCACGATTGGAATGCCCAGGCTGTCGTAAAGCACGCCGACGCCGATGCGGTAGGGCCGGTAGGTGCCCGGCGCGACGCGGGTGCCCTGCGGGAAGATCACGATTGGGCGACCCTCGTCCCGCACCGGGCGGGAGTTGCGGATCAGCGACTTGATCGCCGCCCCGCCGGCGCCACGGTCGACCGGGATCATCTTCGCCTTGGCGGCGTACCAGCCCCAGATCGGGATCCACATCAGCTCGCGCTTCAGGATGATCGCCGGGTCCTTCACCAGAAGGTGGAGCTTCATCGTCTCCCACGCCGACTGGTGCTTGGCCGCCAGCAGGAAGGGGCCGTCGGGCAGGTTCTCGCGCCCGCGCACCTCATACCGGATGCCGACGAGCGTGCGCTCCAGCCAGCCGACGGTGCGCAGATACCATTTCACCACCGCGACCATCTGCGGACGCGGCAACAGCAGCATCCACAGCAGGGCGAAGCACATCAGCGCGGTCCACAGATGGAACGCGATGTTGAAGGCGAGGGACCGGATCCAGATCATGGCCGGCAACTTGTCAGGTCTTCGCCGACTTCTCAAGTATTCCGCGAGGTCCGGGACATCGTGGCAGGGTGCGGGGCGGGGTGGACTCCGCCCCCGGCCGGGTGCATTGTCCCCGGCGTGGAGGGGTTGACGAGCTGTGGTGGGACCGTGATTCGTTTCGAGAATGTCGGCTTGCGGTACGGCACCGAGGCGGAGGTGCTGCGCGACATCAGCTTTACCCTTCAGCCTGGATCCTTCCATTTCCTGACCGGCGCCAGCGGGGCGGGCAAATCGTCGCTGCTGAAGCTGATGTATCTCGCTCACCGGCCGTCGCGCGGGCTGGTCACCCTGTTCGGCCGCGACATGGCGATGGTGACCCGCCGCGACCTGCCGGAACTGCGCCGCCAGATCGGCGTGGTGTTCCAGGATTTCGCGCTGCTCGACCATCTGTCGGCACTGGACAATGTGGCGCTGCCGCTGCGCATGGCCGGTACGCCGGAGGCCGACGTGGTCGCCCATTGCAGCGAGATCCTGCGCTGGGTCGGGCTGGGCAACCACCTGCACGCCAAGCCGTCGACCCTGTCGGGCGGGCAGAAGCAGCGGGTCGCCATCGCCCGGTCGGTCATCAACCGGCCGCGGCTGCTGCTGGCCGACGAACCCACGGGCAACGTCGACGACGGCATCGGCATGCGGCTGCTCTATCTGTTCGAGGAACTGTACAAGCTGGGGACCACCGTGGTGATCGCCACCCACAACGAGGCGCTGATCCGCCGTTTCGACCATCCGCGCCTGCATCTCGACAGCGGCCGGCTGATGGTCGTGCCCTCGCGCGGCAGCCGGGTCCAAGAGGGCCGGACGCATGAGGGCCGGGCGCAGGATGCGCGGGCCAACGATCAGCGGGCCAATGACCCGCGGTGGGAGTAGCGGCATGGCGCTTCGTCCCGTTCGGCCCCGGTCCGACCTGCCGCTGGCGGTCGATCCCTCCTCGCGCTTTCTCGGCTGGATCACCGCGCTGATGGCGTTCCTGGCGGCTCTGGCGCTGGCCGGCGCCATGCTGGTTTCGGACATGGCGCAACGCTGGGACAGCGGGCTGGCCGGCGGGCTGACCGTGCAGGTGGCGCCAATGCCGGGCGCTCCCGTGGCACCGCTGGACGAGCGGACGGAGGCGGCGCTGACGGTCCTGCGCTCCACCCCCGGGATCGGATCGGCGACCCTGCTGAGCGGCGGTGAGATCGCCCGGCTGCTGGAGCCCTGGTTGGGATCGGGGGCTTCGGACCCGCTGCTGCCGATGCCGCGGATGATCGACGTCGTCGCCAACGGGCCGGTCGACATCGCGGGCCTGCGCCTGCGCCTGACCTCGGCAGCGCCGGGGGCGACGCTGGACGACCATGCGGTTTGGTTGGCCGACCTGCGCTCCTTCGCCGGGGCGATCCGGCTGGCGGCGCTGGGCGTGGTGCTGATGATCGGGGCGGCGGCGGTGATGACCGTGGTATTCGCGGTGCGCACCGGCCTTGCCATCCATCGGCCGGTGGTGGAGCTGCTGCATCTGATGGGCGCCACCGACCGCTATGTCTCCCGCCAGTTCGAGCGTCATGTGGTATCCCTGAGCCTGCGCGGCGGCGGGATCGGTCTGCTGCTGGCCGGCGGCACCATGTATGGGCTGCACCGCGCCTCCCAGGGCCTGCGGGCCAGCCTGCTGCCGGATTTGGCGCTGGAGCCCTGGCAATGGGTGGTTCTGCTGCTGGTCCCGGCGGCGCTGGCCCTGCTGGCGCTGGCGACCGCGCGCTGGACCGTGCTGCGCACGCTGGAGTCGATGCCGTGACGGGGTCGCGATGAGCCTCACCCACCACCGGCAGCGCGGCAGCGGGGTGATGGCGCGGGCGATCGGCCATCTGTTGACCGGTGCGCTGGTGCTGGCGGTTGCCTGGCTGGCCGGTCTGTTCTGGTATGCCGCCGACGTGCCGCGCTCGCCCCCCGCCGGCGCCGATGCCCAACGGCGGACCGACGCCATCGTCGTGTTGACCGGCGGCAGCAACCGGCTGGTCACCGGGCTGGAATTGCTGGCCGCCGGGCGGGCGAAGAAGCTGTTCGTGTCCGGCGTCTATGACGGGGTGGAGGTGCAGGAACTGCTGAAGCTCTCCCGTCATTCCCCGACCGAGATGGAATGCTGCATCACATTGGGCTATTCCGCCGACAGCACCATCGGCAACGCCTATGAGACGGCGGACTGGATGCGCGACCAGGGGTTCCGGTCGCTTCGCCTCGTGACGGCCAACTATCACATGCGCCGCAGCATGCTGGAACTGGCGATGGCGATGCCCGACGTGGAACTGGTCCCCCATCCCGTCGTCGCTCCCACCGTCCATCTGGACGATTGGTGGATGTGGCCCGGCACCGCGAACCTGCTGGTCAACGAATACAACAAGCTGCTGGTGGTGGGCCTGCGCTGGATGGTCCGCAGTGTGGTCCGGGTTTGACCAAGGAATTCGGAGCGGCGCGCCACAAAAGCGAATGAGAATGACTTGCAATTAGGAGCGAGCAGAGGTAGGGTCCGGTTCAGGGTTCACGCCCGGACATCGCCGACCGCAACGTCCGTCCAGCAAGAAAGACACGCCATGCACGACAGCGCCGTCTCCGCTCCGGCTTCCTTCATCGCCGCGTCCCTGCCGGTGGTCGAATCCGCCCGCCTGATGTCGGGCAGCCGCGAGATCGTGATCCAGCACGCCGGGCAGAGCTACCGCCTGCGCGTGACCCGCGCCAACAAGCTGATTCTGACCAAATAAAAGACCTTCAACGAACCTTCCGGGAAGACGTCACCGAGAATGGGCGCCGGCCAATTGGTCCGGCGCCCATTTTCTTTTTTGTGATGACGTCTCACGCCCGGCCTTGTACCTCATAACCGGCATCCTCGATGGCTTGGCGGATGACGGATTCATCAGCGTTGCCTTCGACGGCAACCTGGCCGGCCTTCAAGTCGACCAGCGCGCGGTCCACGGCGGGAACGGCTTCCACAGCCTTGGTCACGGTCTGGGCGCAGTGGCCGCAGGTCATTCCGGAAACCTTCAATGTCAGCATGGGTCTTCTCCCTTGACGGTTTGGCGATGCTCGATGGGGACAGGCTGCTCCTTCCAGCGATTGGAAGGTCAAGCGGCATTCCATTGGCCCGCTCAACCGCCGCCCGATGGGATCGTCTCGTGTCGCTACCCTGTCCATAAAATGAGACGATATCTCGAAAATGAGACTTTTTTGCCGCGCGCAGTCTCCAGCCTGAGACATTGAGCCCGGCTGGCGGTTTTGTGTGCAGTGCAAAAAGTCGGCGGTGTCAAAGGTTTCGCTTGCGACGACCATGCTCCCTGCCAGTGGCACGACCTTTGCTCATATCGATGCATGCACCCGTAGCCGGGTCCACCACGAGAGGCTGCGCCGGCTGTCTCAGCCGCAACGCCCGGAACCGACATCCAAGACGTCGGCCATCCGAAAAGAATCACCGAGGGAGCATCGTCCAAATGAGTTTCCTGATCTGCTTGGGAGCGCTCGCGTTCCTCATGCTGGTCGCCTATCGGGGCTTCAGCGTCATCCTCTTCGCGCCGGTGGCGGCGCTGGCGGCGGTGCTGCTGACCGACCCGTCCGCCGTGCCGCCGGTCTTCACCGGCCTGTTCATGGACAAGATGGTCGGCTTCGTGAAGCTGTACTTCCCGGTCTTTCTGCTGGGCGCGGTGTTCGGCAAGGTGATCGAGCTGTCCGGCTTCTCCAAGTCGATCGTCTCGGCCGTCATCAAGCTGGTCGGGCGCGAGCGTGCGGTGACCTCCATCGTCCTGGTCTGCCTGTTGCTGACCTATGGCGGCGTGTCACTGTTCGTCGTGGTCTTCGCCGTCTATCCCTTCGCGGCGGAGATGTTCCGGCAGGGCGACATCCCCAAGCGCCTGATCCCCGGCGTGATCGCGCTGGGCGCCTTCACCGTCACGATGGACGCGCTGCCGGGCACGCCGCAAATCCAGAACATCATTCCCACCACCTTCTTCAAGACCGACGCCTATGCCGCCCCCTGGCTGGGCCTGATCGGCTCGGTCTTCATCTTGACGCTGGGCCTGCTCTATCTGGAATGGCGGGTGCGCTCTGCCATCGCGCGCGGCGAGGGCTACGGCAGCGGCCACACCAACGAGCCGGAGCCGGTGGCCTCCGAACTGCTGCCGAATCCGATCCTGGCGCTGTCGCCGCTGGTCGCCGTCGGCGTGTTGAACAAGCTGTTCACCATGGCGATCCCCGTCATCTATGGCACGACCAGCGAAGTTGTCCTGACCCCCGGCGCCAAGCCGCTGGTGACGCAGGTTTCCGCCGTCGCCGGCATCTGGGCGGTGGTGGGGGCGCTGCTCTGCGGCATCCTGATGGTGCTGGCCTTTGCCTGGAAGCCGGTGTCCCAGCGCTTCGCCGAGGGCACGAAGGCCGCGATCGGCGGGTCGCTGCTGGCCTCGATGAACACGGCGTCGGAATACGGCTTCGGCGCGGTGATCGCGGCGCTGCCGGGCTTCCTGGTGATCCGCGACGCGCTGTCCGCCATCCCCAACCCGCTGGTGAACGAGGCGGTGACGGTCACCGTGCTGGCGGGCATCACAGGGTCGGCGTCCGGCGGCATGAGCATCGCGCTGGCCGCCATGGCCGACCAGTTCATCACCGCCGCCAATGCCGCCGGCATCCCGATGGAGGTGCTGCACCGCGTCGCCTCGATGGCCAGCGGCGGCATGGACACCTTGCCGCACAATGGTGCCGTCATCACCTTGCTGGGCGTCACCGGGCTGACGCACCGGCAGTCCTATGGCGACATCTTCGCCGTCACCTGCATCAAGACGCTGGCGGTCTTCTTCGTGATCGCCGTCTACTACCTGACCGGGATCGTCTGACGATGAACAAGCTCATTTCCCTGGAAGAGGCCGTCGCGCGCATTCCGGACGGCGCTTCCCTGCTGATCGGCGGCTTCATGGCCGTCGGTGGCCCCAACCGGCTGGTGGACGAACTGATCCGCCAGGGCAAGCGCGACCTGACCATCATCGCCAACGACACTGCGCGGCCCAACAACGGACTGGGCAAGCTGGTGGTGGAGAAGCTGGTGCGCCGTGTCGTCACCAGCCACATCGGCCTGAACCCCGAGACGCAAAAGCAGATGATCGCCGGCGACATCGAGGTGGAACTGGTGCCGCAGGGCACGCTGGCCGAGCGTATCCGCGCCGGCGGCGTCGGGCTGGGCGGCGTCCTGACCCCCACCGGCGTTGGCACCACGGTGGAGGAGGGCAAGCGCAAGGTCGAGATCGACGGCGTGACCTATCTGCTGGAAATGCCGATCAAGGCCGATTTCGCGCTGGTCGCCGCCAAGCAGGCCGACCTGTACGGCAACCTGACCTACGCGTTGACCGCGCGCAATTTCAACCCACTGATGGCGATGGCCGGCGCCACCGTCATCGCCGAGGCCGAGGACATCCTGCCCGTCGGTTGCATCCCGCCCGACGCGGTGATGACACCGTCGGTTCTGGTCGACCACATCGTCACCTCCAAGCCGCGCTGATCGGGGAGTATCGAGCCATGGATGAAAAGACCCTGATCGCCAAGCGCGTCGCGCTGGAACTGAAGGACGGCGACCTCGTCAACCTGGGTATCGGCCTGCCGACCCTGGTCGCCCGCTATGTCCCCGTCGGACGCCATGTGTTCTTCCAGTCGGAGAACGGGATCGTCGGCATGTCCGGCCCGATCACCGGCGCGGAGAACCACGACCTGACCGACGCCGGCGGCTCGCCCATCTCGGCCTTGCCGGGGGCGGCGTCCTTCGACAGCGCCCTCTCCTTCGGGCTGATCCGCGGCGGCCATCTGGACGTCACCGTGCTGGGCGGCCTGCAGGTGGACCGCGAGGGGCGGCTCGCCAACTGGATGGTGCCTGGCAAGATGGTGCCGGGTATGGGCGGGGCGATGGATCTGGTCACCGGCGCCCGCCGGGTGATCGTCGCCATGCAGCACAGCGCCAAGGGCGAGGCGAAGATCGTCGAACGCTGCGCCCTGCCGCTGACCTCGGTCCGTCGGGTCGACCTGGTGGTGACCGACCTCGCCGTCATCGAGCCGACCGACGTCGGGCTCGTCTTGAAGGAAACCGCCCCCGGTGTCACGGTGGAGCAGGTAATCGCCAACACCGGGTGCGAGTTGATCCTCGCCCCGGACCTCCGTTCCATGCCGATCGAAGGATAAAGAAGAATGACCAATCTGAAGGGGAAGGCCGCGCTCGTTACTGGGTCCACCAGCGGGATCGGCCTTGGGATCGCACGGCAGCTTGCGGGGCAGGGCGCCGACCTGATGCTGAACGGCTTCGGCGATGCCGGCTACATCGCCGAGCTGTGCCGGTCGCTGTCGACGGAGTTCGGTGTGCGCGTCGCCCACAACGGCGCCGACATGTCCAAGCCCGCGGAGATCGAGGCGATGGTCGCCGCCACCGAGGCGGCCTATGGCCGGCTGGACGTGCTGGTCAACAATGCCGGCATCCAGCATGTGGCGCCGGTCGATGCCTTTCCGGTGGAACGCTGGGACGCGGTGATCGCCATCAACCTGTCGGCCGTTTTCCACGGCACCCGCGCCGCGTTGCCGGGCATGAAGGCGCGCGGCTGGGGCCGGGTCATCAACATCGCGTCGGTGCACGGGCTGGTGGCGTCGGTCAACAAGTCGGCCTATGTCGCCGCCAAGCATGGCGTGATCGGCCTGACCAAGGTGACGGCACTGGAACTGGCGGAGACCAACATCACCTGCAACGCCATCTGCCCGGGCTGGGTGCTGACGCCGCTGGTGCAGAAGCAGATCGACGCGCTGGCTGCCTCGCGCAACCTGTCGGTGGAGGAGGCCGGGCGCGAGCTGCTGAGCGAGAAGCAGCCGTCCAAATCCTTCGTCACGCCGGAACAGCTGGGCGAACTGGCAGTGTTCCTGTGCTCGGAGGCCGCCGGCAACATGCGCGGTGCGGCCCTGACGATGGATGGCGGCTGGACCGCCCAATAAGACGGTCGGTACAACACATTGGGGGGCGGGTCGAAAGGCCTGTCCCCAAGAGTGCCGGCTTTTTTCAGGTGTCAGCTGTCGCTGGTGACCGGGACGATGTCGAAGGGGGTCGCGATGAAGGGGCGGCCCTGGCCATGACCGGCACGCGCATGGCCGCGTTCGGTCGCCGCCTGCCTGAAATAGCCGACCACGAACACGCGCAAGGCGTTGGCAAGCGACACGCCGGCCTGGGAAGAGCGACGACCCTGCTGCTCCATGCGGTCACGGACATCGTAGCAGAGTTCGTCCACCGTCAGATCCTCCCGACGGCAAATTTCTTCGAGCCCTTCCCAATAGGACGGCTCCAATCTGATTGTAACATCGCGCCCGGACAATTTGAGCGTGCGGGAAGTCAGTGAAGCGACGCCCGTAGATTGATCGACGCGAGATTTCCTGTTCCCTTCGCTCGACATGCTCTTAAACCCTCGTGCTACCCGTGCGATTGCCCCCAACGCATGCACACTATAACGCGACCACAACCGGTTTTGGGAACAAAACTTTAGGCAGGTAAGGATTCCCCCTAGGGAACCCGTTCGGGGTCACCGGCCATGTCCTTAAGCAATGCCAGATCGTTGATGACGATAAACCCTTTGGCATATGTCACCACTCCGGCCTTTCGTAGGGCGCCGAGGCACTTGTTCACCATTTCACGGGTAACGCCCAACATGTTGGCCAGCGATTCCTGCGACAACGGCAGGGTCAACCGCAGGCCGGTCGGAGTCTGCTGGCCGTAGCTGTCCGACAGCAGCAGCAACCGGCGGGCAAGCCGGCGCGGCACGTCGTGGAAGACCGCGTCCTCAATGTTCTCCGATACCCAGCGCAGCCGGTCGCACAGCACGATCATCATGCGGGTGCACAGGCGCGGGTGGCGCTCCAGGAAGGGGATGAAGTCGGAGCGGTCGATCCGGTAAAGCTCGACCGGCCGCAGGGCGATCGCGGCCGCCGTGCGTTCCCGTCCGTCGATCAGGCCGATCTCGCCCAACACATCGCCGGCTTCCAGGATGTTCAGCAGCATCGTCTTGCCGTCCGCCGAGGAGGTGCGGATGGCGATCTGCCCCTTCAACACGGCGAACAGGCTGTCGCCGGGGTCCCCCTTGTCGAAGATGATCTGGTCGGCATCGAAGCGGGCGATACGGCCCAGCGTCAGCATTTCCGCCATCTGCTCGGCATCGAGTTCCCCGAGCAGCCGGTTGCGCCTCAGCACCGCCGCAACATCCATCGGCGCGTTCATCCGTCCGTCCAGGTACAGTTTCGCGCCGGGCTGGCGGTCATCGCCACCCCGGCGCGATCAGTCTAGCGGATACGCCCTTACATCGCGAGCGGAGCCGCGTCGCGCAGGGCACGTTCCCAAAGTACGGTGCGCTCGAAGTGGAAACGGGCCTCCGGTGCCGCATCGTCACCCGTCGAACGGCCCAGCCGCCAGGCCATGGTGCGCAGCATCGCCTTGGCATCCTCGCGCTTCTGGTCGAACCGGCCCTGCGGCAGCCAACTGCGGAAAGCCACCAATTCGGACGCCGGCAGGCCGATATCGCCACCCAGACGCAACATTCGTCCATAGCCGCGCTCGCGGTAGGGCAGTTCCTTGGCGATGGATTCCAGGCGCAGGGCCGTCTCGGCGGTCAGCACCCGGTCGGCAATCGCGTCGGACAGGGTGCGGCGGATGTTGACCATCGCCTCAGACAGGGAGGTGTAGCCCAGCTCGGCCGGGCCGTGGATCACCGCCACCTCGTCGTCATCCTCCAACCGGCCGTCGCGGAACGCCTCGAAGATGGCGCCGACGCCGACCATGCCGAAGGGATACAGCTCCGCCGCGCGCAGTGCCCCCATGCTGGAGGCGCCGAACACCGGGATGCCGGCATGGATGGCGTAGAGGATTTCCTTGTGCCAGACCGACGGCACGCTTTCGAAGAAACCGTCGATGATGCCGATGGCCGCCGGCTTTTCCGCGCACAACCGCAGAACGTCGCCCTGGGCGACCGGCGGCAGATAGGTGGCGTCCAGCTCCAGCGCCGCGTCCTCGCGCGGCAGGGTGGGGCCGAGAAAGACATAGACGCCGCTCATGCCGCCTTCTCCATGGCTTGGGTGCCGAGCACGCGCAGGCCGCGTTCACCCAGCAGGTAATCGGGGGATTCGTCGGCACCCTCCAGCCCAGGCACGACGACGCGCACGACGGGGATACCAAATTCGGGCTTGGTCAGATCGACCGCCACCGCCTCCTCGATGCCGACGGCGCGCAGCCGGTCGAGCTGGTGGGCAAGGTCGGCCTCGATGGTGGGGGCGGTGCTGGTCGGACAATGGTGGAAGGGGCGCCGGCCGCCACCCTCCACGATCATGGCCTTCCAGCGGGCGTGATGGGCAGGGTCGAGGTGGCGCTCATACTCGGCACGGGGCATGTCGTCGCGGGCGCCGGCGATGAAGGTCAGGCGGCTCTGCGCCGCCTCGGTCAGGGCGCGGGACAGGGCGATCTCGCGCGCCGCATGGCAGCCCATGCCGGTGGCCGGGCGGATGGAATGCTGAGGCATCTCCTCACGCTCGACGATGCGGCAGAGGAAGGCGGGCAGGCCGACGTCGCTGGTGGTCTCCCACACGCCGACGGCGACGCCCGCCGCTTCGAACCGGTCGATCAGCGAACGGCAGACCGGATCGTCGATGCTGTCCAGGTCGATGCGGGTCGCCGCCTGGGAAGCCGGGTCCTGCAGGCGCCACAGGGTGGTCGCGTCGCGCTCCACCAGTTCGGTGACGGCGTGGCTGATCGCCTCCACCTTGTGGTTGCCCGACGCCAGCCCGTTGGAGCCGGCCAGGAAGGCGCCGTGGCCGGGGGCCATCGGCACGGTGAAATTCAGGTGGACCATCTCGAACGGAACCCATTTCGGGCCGCCGTTCAGCAGGTCTTGCCCCTCGATCCACAGGATGGGGCTGTTGGGATTGAAGCTGCCGGTCGACAGCCGGGGCAGGCGGTCGACGTCCACCACCGGGTGGGTCCAGCGCAGCTCCTCGAAGCTGGCGAACTTCAGCGGCAGGGTGATGCGTTCGGCGTGATAGCTCTCGATCGACTCCATGACCCCCGAGGCCTTGGCGGCGGCGAGCGTCACTCCCTTGCCCTGCGACACCGAGATGGAGCGCGAGTTCGGCCGTGTCACCATCACCACCGGAATGCCGACGGCATCCAGCCCTGTGACGTTGGCGACCCGGGTGATCCCCATGATCGGCAGGAACGGGGCGACCCGTGCCAGGGTCTGTTCGGGCGCCATGACCCGGTGGGTGCCGACCGTGTGGGCCTTCACCGCATCCGAAACGGAGGCTTTGACATCGAGCAGATCGAAGGGCATCGCGGCTTGTCCAGGGCGGAGGAAAATCGAGAGGGCGCGTCCCCGTTCCCGGGTCCGTGGCCGGTCAGCACCTGAAGTGGCGCTGGTGGCCACGGTCCGAAGAACCGGAACCGGGAACCCGATCAGGCGCCCGGGGTGATGCTGTAACGACCGGCCTCGTGATCGGCGGCATCAAAGGTGCTGCGGTCGCCGGAACGGACGAGGTTACGAGCGGTCGAAGCCTGCACTTCAGCGATCTCGGCGACACCTTGAGCGGAAACGTTGTACAGACGGCCATCGGCGCCACGAACCATCGACGACTGGAACAGATTGAGCGACATCGTTTGTCTCCTCGGTTGAAGTGATGTGCTCATTTCTTCGAATTCGAACTAACTCGCGCTGTGAAGTTTTTCACTTTGCGAACACCGCCCTTCGGATAACACAGCCTTCTCAAGCTGGGTTGTCGGTCATGACCGCAGTCAAGGAGTCCGATGGGATGCTGAACTCTGCCAACAAACAACGTGATTGCCGGGCTGACCAATTATCTAATCTGATGGCTTGGCCTGTTATGTCGGTTCGTGTTGTGCCAGTTGAGGATGGCGAAAGACGTGTGCGTCTCGAAAATGCGGTGTGGGATGGGCTGGATGCCATCGCGCAGGCTGAAGGATTGCTGACCAAGCAATTGTGCGCGAAATTAGATGCGCGTCGCTCGAAGAATGTAGCCTTAAGCAGTGAAATCCGGAGCTTTGTTCTGGACTACTTTCGTGGAAATGATGAAGTTTGATGATTTTCCGTATTTTGTAGTAAATCATTCAATGATAATTCGCTGTAATTCTGACCGTGTGCTGAAGGCGTTCAAGCTGCCGAATTTATTCAGCAAAAGACTTGCTTGGACCTCCAAAGACTTTTGATAAGTTTTGCTGGCGATCGTTAGTCCATCTTGTGCAGCCTTTGAAGCTGCAACCAGCTGGTCGGTGGCGGCAAGTGCCTCGGCATACCAAATCAGAACTTGGGGAACACGGCCCAACGGGTGAAGTCGACCATTGCCCCCGCCTTGCTGCTGAAACAGCGCAAAGCTGCGCTTAAACATAGCGTAGCCTGAATTGTGGTTCCCTGTCAGGACCGATGCGTATCCGATGCCGCCCATCACCAACGGCAGCAGTAGAGGTGCATGTATTGCGTGGCCGACCGACAATGCGGCCTCAAGTGCGGGAATGCTGTCTTTCAACTGCCCGCAGATGATATGGGTCCATCCCAGATGCGTCAGGGCGAACATCCTTGAGAAGAGGTGGTTGCTTTCCTCGGCGATTTCGACTGAGCGGCGCCCGGTTTCCACGGCTTCATCGACCCGCCCCAATTCGGCCAATCCGCGGGCCGCGAGGCTGCCCATATGCACCCGTGCGACAGTTGCGAGACCATAGCGGTCGTATGGACGAGACTTCGTGAGCAAGTGGGAGCCATGCTCGAATGTTTCCAACGCCTCTAGGAAGAGCCCCTTGTCTGTTTGTAGGCCGCCCAGCCGGAACAGCAACTGGACGCGGGTGCGGCGGTCATCCCGGGCGTCGAGCGCAGACAGGCCGTCGCGGCACAGCGCAAGACCTTCGTCGAGATCGCCGAACGTCCACAGGAACGATGCCAACATTGAGCATGCCCGGGCATAGCGGATGAGATCACCCGAATCTCGCGACATGGCGATGGCCCGTTGCAGATGGTCGTCCACTCCCATCGACCCTCGCGGCAGCAGAGATCTCGGAAGTGCGATCAGCAAATCGATCTGGCGCGCAGTGTTTCGCGGATGATCCGGCAGACGCCGCACGGCGGCGAGAGCGTTGGTATAATGCCGGCTGGAATCTTCCAGCTTGGAACGACCTTCGGCCCTTTCGCCCGCACGCCGGCCGAACAAGTGCGCGGCCGGCCAGTTTTCCGCCTTGAAGGCGTGGTGGGCCAGCAGGTCCAGGCGGTTGGGAAGGTCGGCGTCGCGGCGGTGGCGCAGCGCCTCCAGCACGCGGGCATGCAGCGCCCGGCGGTCGGACTTCGTCAGGGTGGCGTAGGCGACCTCCTGGATCAGCGCATGCTTGAAGGAATATTCCAGGTTGGGCAGCAGGCGGGTGCGCAGCACGAAGCCGGCACGCTCCAGATAGGCCAGATAGTCGGACAGGATCGACATCGACAGGCCGGTCAGAGCCTGCAGAAGCCCGACGTCGAAGGTATTGCCGATCACGGCGGCGTTCATCAGCAGTCGGCGCCGTTCCAGCGTCATCAGGTCCATGCGCTCTGCCAGCAGCGCGTGCAGCGTACGCGGCAGCTTGTCGACCACCAACGGGTCGATCAGCCGGTAGGAGCCCGGCGTGCCTTCGATGGCGTTGGACGTCTCCAGCGTGCGCAGAACCTCTTCCAGATAAAGCGGAACGCCCTGGCAGCGGGTGGCGACCTGGGCCTTCAACTCCACCAGCGACCAGTCCGGCCCCAGCCAATGGGCCAGGAAACTCTGCACCTGTTCCGGCGACAGCATGCCCAATTCCATGCGCCGTCCGCCCGGCCGGCCGTTCCAGCCCTGTTCGCGTGATTCCGGTCCCAGCGGCGGCGGTCGTCGGGTTGCGAGCAGCAGCAGGCGTGACCCGGACCCCGGCAGTGCTTCCGCCAGCCGATCGAGCAGCCGCACCATCACCGGCCGCGCCCAATGGGCATCCTCGACCAGGACCAGCAACGGCCGTCCCACGATCCCCTCGCCATCGGTCTGGGCGCCATCATCCGATGGGACCGTCGCCGCCAGCTCAAGCGTTGCCCCCACCAGCCCCTCGATGCCCAGCGACAGGCGCTGCGCCGCATCGAGGCCGCTCCACAGCGGGTCGAGCCCCGGCAGGCCGAACAGCGCCCGCACGGCGTCGCCGGCCAGCGAACCGGACCGGCGGCCCGCGGCCTCGCACACCCAGCCGACGCCCTCCTCGCTGGCGCGGCCGGCCACCTGCTCCGCCAGGCTCAGCGCCACTGCCTCGAGGTCGTCGGGATCGGCCAGCCGACGGATCGGCATCTGCGGCCATTGCAGCAAGGTCCAGCGCCTGCTGCGCGGATCGCGCAGAAACTCTCCCACCAGCCGCGACTTGCCGATTCCCGCCTCTCCCTGCAGCAGGAGTTGGGCCGGCGCCCCGGCCTCCACCGAATCGGTGATGGCGAACAGCGTCGCCACCTCCTGCTCGCGGCCGACATAGGGGGCGTCGGTGGCGGACAGCAGGTCGGTGGCGGTGCGGCGGACGGCGCGGGCTCCGTCGAGCAGGAAGGCCGGCATCGGCTCCACCTCGTCGGACAAACGCAGGCTTCCCATCGGGCGCGCCGTCACGCCGACCGGGATCAGGTCCAGCGTGTCGCGGCTGAGCTGCGCGGTGTCGGAGGCGGCGCGCTGCTGCAGCTTGGCGGCCATATGCACGCATTCACCGATGGCGCGGTAGTCGGACCACAGGCCGTTGGTCACCACATGGGTCACGGCGTCGCCGGAACTGATGCCGATGCGGATCTGGAAAAGCGGCTTTCCATGCTCGTCACGGGTGGCGCTGAGGATGTCCTGGGCAGCCAGACAGGCGCGCAGGGCGTGGTCCTCCTTGGCGCCGGGGGCGCCGAAGGTCGCCAGGAAACCATCGCCCAGCATCTGCGTCACCGTGCCTTCAAAACGCGGCACCGCCTCCGTCACGCGATCCAGAATGGAGAGGAGCAGGTCGTCCGCATCTTCCGGATCACGGCCGGCCACGATGGCGGAGGAGCGGACGATGTCGACGAACATCGCCGTTACCACCTTGCGCTCGCGCGGCTTGTCGCCCGGCAGGCGTGATGCCTCCTGCCAAGGACGGCCTTCGTCCGTCGCTGTGCTCAACATGGTGTCCGCCATGTCCGCCCCCTTTGCGGAATTCGCGTTGGCATATTAGAGCATGCAATTCGAATTTTGCGAACATCCGAGCGATGTATCGCCCTAAGATTTTCGCGCAGGCGGAAGCCAACATATCGGTGTATGTAATTCGGGGCAAAAAGAAAGCGCCGCGACTTGCGCGGCGCCTTGATTGTTACTTGTGATGAATATCCGCTGTGCCTGACTTGGTCGCTGTTGACGCTGGCCGGGTCAAACCGGCTCAGCGGCGGACGGCGATATTCTCCACCTGGGACACGTCGCGCACGGCGCCGCGGTCGGCGCTGGTCGTCAGGGCGGCATAGGCGCGGAGCGCCGGGGAAACCACGCGGTCGCGGCTGGCCGGCTTCCAGGCATCCACACCCTTGGCGTTCATCGCATCGCGGCGGCGCTGCATTTCCTGGTCATCGACGGCGAGGCGGATGATGCGGTTGGGGATGTCGATCTCGATGCGGTCGCCGTCCTGCACCAGTCCGATGGCGCCACCCTGCGCCGCTTCCGGCGAGACATGGCCGATCGACAGCCCCGACGTGCCGCCGGAGAAACGGCCGTCGGTGACCAGTGCGCAGGCCTTGCCCAACCCCTTCGACTTCAGGTAGCTGGTCGGGTACAGCATTTCCTGCATGCCGGGTCCGCCGCGCGGACCCTCGTAGCGGATGATCACCACCTCGCCTGCCTTGACCACATCGCCCAGGATGCCGGCGACGGCGTCGTCCTGGCTCTCGAACACGCGGGCCGGCCCGGCGAAGACGAGGTTGGAGGCGTCAACGCCCGCCGTCTTCACGATGCAGCCGTTCTCCGCGATGTTGCCGTACAGCACGGCGAGGCCGCCGTCCTGGCTGAAGGCGTTCTCGGCCTTGCGGATCACGCCCTTCTCGCGGTCGAGGTCCAGCTCCGGCCAGCGGCGCTCCTGACTGAAGGGCACGACGGTCGGGATGCCGCCGGGGGCGGCGCGGTACAGGGTGTGGACGGACTGGTCCTGGGTGCGCATCACGTCCCAGCGGTCCAGCGCGTCACCCAGCGTCGGGGCATGGACGGTGGGGGCTTCGCGGTTCAGCAGGCCGGCACGGTCAAGTTCGCCCAGGATGCCGAAGATGCCGCCGGCGCGATGCACGTCCTCGATATGGACGTCGGCCACCGCCGGGGCGACCTTGCAGACGTTGGGAACGTGGCGCGACAGCCGGTCGATGTCCGCCATGGTGAAGTCGATGCCGCCCTCCTGCGCCGCGGCCAGGATGTGCAGGACGGTGTTGGTCGAACCGCCCATGGCGATGTCGAGCGTCATCGCATTCTCGAACGCTTGCCGGGTGGCGATGCCGCGCGGCAGGGCGGTCGCGTCCTCCTCCTGATACCAGCGGCGGCAGAGGTCGACCACCATGCGGCCGGCGGCGAGGAACAGCTCCTTGCGGTCGGCGTGGGTCGCCAGGATGGTGCCGTTGCCGGGCAGTGACAGGCCCAGCGCTTCCGTCAGGCAGTTCATCGAATTGGCGGTGAACATGCCGGAGCAGGAGCCGCAGGTCGGGCAGGAGCCGCGCTCCATCTCTGCCGCCTCTTCATCGGAGACGGTCGGGTCGGCGGCGGCGACCATGGCATCGATCAGGTCGACCGACTTGACCTTGCCGCGCCACTTGACCTTGCCGGCCTCCATCGGGCCGCCGGAGACGAAGACCGCCGGGATGTTCAGGCGCATCGCGGCCATCAGCATGCCGGGCGTGATCTTGTCGCAGTTGGAGATGCAGACCAGCGCGTCGGCGCAGTGCGCGTTCGCCATGTACTCCACCGCGTCGGCGATCAACTCGCGCGAGGGCAGGCTGTACAGCATGCCGCCATGGCCCATGGCGATGCCGTCATCCACCGCGATGGTGTTGAACTCCTTCGCCACGCCGCCGGCCTTCTCGATCTCGCGGGCGACCAGCTGGCCCAGATCCTTCAGGTGGACGTGTCCGGGTACGAACTGGGTGAAGGAATTGGCGATGGCGATGATCGGCTTGCCGAAATCGCCGTCCTTCATGCCGGTCGCCCGCCACAGGCCGCGCGCGCCCGCCATGTTGCGGCCGTGGGTGGAGGTGCGGGAGCGGTAGTGCGGCATGGATCGGTCCTCAGCTGGTCGATTCGGGCGAGTTGGCGAAAGGAATGGAACGAAACGGGTGGGCACCTTAGCAATCTCCTGTCGCGCGCGCCAGAGGCGCGACATCGGCGTGGCCCTGCCATGCGCGCCGCGAGGATTGCCGATGATAAGCAGGCTTATTAATTCACCAAAATCGATAAGCAAGCTTATGATGTGCCGATGTCCTCCGCCGCCGATACCCGCTCTGCAAACTCCCATTCGATGAGCCTGGGTGCCGTCCTGACCGATACGGCGCGCATGATGCGCGTCCGTTTCGACCAGCGGGCCCGCCATCTCGGGCTGACCCGCGCTCAATGGTCGGTGATCGCCACGCTGGCGCGGAACGAAGGAATCAAGCAGGCGGCGCTGGCCGATCTGATGGAGATCGAGCCGATCACGCTCTGCCGGCAGATCGACCGCATGGAGGAGGGCGGCTGGATCGAACGCCGCGCCGATCCGACCGACCGGCGCGCCCGCCTGCCGCATCTGACGCCGAAAGCACATGCGGTGCTGGAGCAGGGCCGGGCGCTCGCCACCGGCATCTATGCGGAGGCGCTGGCCGGTCTTCCGTCCGACGCCGAGGCCAAGCTGGTCGAGATGCTGGCCCACATGCGCGCCAACCTGTCCGACCGCCGGGCGGCCGAGCCGCCCGAGAAGATGAGTGCCGAGAAGATCGCCGCCAAAGCCTGACGCATTCCTTTTTTCCTTCGGGACCCGACCGCAATGACCGCCGTGACCGACCGCGATACCGAAACCCGTCCTGCCGCTCAACCAGCTGCCAAACCCGTCCGCCGGACGCGCTGGCGCCGCTGGGTTCTGATGGCCGCTCTGCCGCTGCTGGTGGCGGTGGGCGGCGGCTATGAGTATGTCGTCGGCGGGCGCTATGTCTCGACCGACAACGCCTATGTCCAGCAGGACAAGGTGACGATCAGCCCGGACATCTCCGGCCGCATCGTCGAGGTGGCGGTGCGTGAGAGCCAGCCGGTCCATCGCGGCGACCTGTTGTTCCGCATCGATGACGAGCCTTATCGGCTGGCCCTCCAGCAGGCGGACGCGGCGCTGGCGTCGGCGCGGCTGAAGGTGGAGCAGTTGCGCGCCGACCTGGGTGAGGCGCAGGCCAAGCAGGCCGCGGCGGAGGAGAAGGTTGCCTTCGAGCAGCGCGAGTTCCAGCGCCAGCAGGATCTGCTGAAGACCGGCGTTGCCGCGCGCGCGACCTATGATTCCGTGCGCCATGACCTGATGGCGGCGCAGCAGGACCTGAACACCGAAAAGCAGGCGGTGGTCAGCGCCCGCGCCGCGCTGGGCGGCGATCCCGACATCCCCACCGACCGCCATCCGATGGTGCTGGAGGCGCTGGCGAAGAAGGCGACCGCACAGCGCGACCTGGACCACACGGTGGTGACGGCGCCGGCCGATGGCGTGGTCAGCCAGACCGACCGTCTGCTCGTCGGGCAATACGCCTCCGTCGGGCTCTCGGCGGTCAGTCTGGTCATGAGCGGGTCGAGTTGGGTCGAGGCCAATTTCAAGGAAACCGACCTGACCCACATGGCCGTCGGCCAGACCGCGACCGTGGTGCTGGACGCCTATTCCGGCCGCACCTTGAGCGCCCATGTCGAGAGCATAGGCGCCGGCACCGGATCTGAGTTCTCGGTCCTGCCCGCCCAGAACGCCACCGGCAACTGGGTGAAGGTGGTGCAGCGCGTGCCGGTCCGTCTGCGCATCGACGGGACGGATGCCGCCGACGTGCCGCTGCGCACCGGCCTGAGCGCCGATGTGGAGGTCGACACCCATTACAGCCGGCCGCTGCCGGGCGTGATCGGCAGCGCGGTCGCGGCGATCCGGTAGGGCCTTCGCCTCCTCCAACCGACAATCATCCGCAGGCACCCCATGGCCGCCAGCCAATCCCCTGCCGCCCCGCATGAGGTGAAGCATCGCGGCATGATCACCGTGTCGATCATGCTCGCCACCATCATGCAGGTGCTGGACACCACCATCGCCAACGTCGCCCTGCCCAGCATGCAGGGCAGCCTGGGGGCGGCGCAGGACACCATCACCTGGGTGCTGACCTCCTACATCGTGGCCGCGGCCATCGCCACGCCGGCCACCGGCTGGATGGCCGACCGGTTCGGGCGCAAGCGGCTGTTCCTGATCGCGGTGGCAGGCTTCACCGCGGCCTCGGTGCTGTGCGGGCTGGCCGGCAGCCTGACGCAAATGGTGGCCTTCCGGCTGGTGCAGGGCATCTTCGGCGCGGCGCTGGTGCCGCTGTCCCAATCGGTGCTGCTGGACATCAACCCGAAGGAGCGGCACGGGCAGGCGATGGCGCTGTGGGGCGCCGGCATCATGGTCGGTCCCATCGCCGGGCCGACGCTGGGCGGCTGGCTGACCGACAGCTTCAGCTGGCGCTGGGTCTTCTACATCAACCTGCCGGTCGGGCTGCTGGCTTTCTTCGGCATGCTGATCTTCCTGCACGAGACCAAGGGCCGGCAGCGCGGCTTCGATTTCTTCGGCTTCGCCATGCTGGGGCTGGCGGTCGGCGCCTTCCAGATGCTGCTGGACCGCGGCGAGCAGTTGGACTGGTTCGGCGCGACCGAGATCTGGATCGAGACGGCGCTGGCCGCCTGCGCCTTCTGGATCTTCACCGTCCACATCGCCACCGCCCACGGCAACACGAAGACCGAGCCCTTCATCGACCCGGCGCTGCTGCGCGACCGCAACTTCGTCACCGGCCTGATCCTGATCTTCGTGATCGGCGTGATCCTGCTGGCGACGATGGCGCTGCTGCCGCCGATGTTGCAGAACCTGCTGGGCTACCCGACGGTCACCACCGGGCTGGTGCTGGCGCCGCGCGGCGTCGGCACGATGATCTCGATGTTGATGGTGGGACGGCTGGTGCGCAAGGTGGACGCGCGGCTGCTGATCCTGGCGGGCGTGCTGCTGACCAGCTGGTCGCTGTGGTACATGACCGGCTTCACCATCGTGATGGACCGCGAGCCGATCATCATCAGCGGCGTGGTGCAGGGGCTGGGGTTGGGGCTGGTGTTCGTGCCGCTCAGCACCATCGCCTTCGCCACGCTGGAGCCGCGGCTGCGCACCGATGCCGCCAGCCTGTTCAGCCTGGTCCGCAACCTTGGGAGCAGCGTCGGCATCTCGGTGGTGATGACGCTGCTGTCGCAGAACACCCAGGTCAACCATGCCAGCCTGGCCGCACATCTGACGCCGTTTTCCCAGGCGATGACGGAGCAGGTCACCGCGTCGCCGGAGGCGCTGGCGATGCTGAATGCCCAGGTCACGCAGCAAGCGGCGATGATCGCCTACATCGACGACTTCAAGCTGATGATGTACGTCGCGCTGCTGGTGATCCCGATGCTGCTGCTGCTCCGGCGGCCTAAGGCGGGGGCCCCGGCGCCGGAGGACGCGGCGGTGATGGAGTAGGCGGACGCCCCGATCAGGCGGCCATGCGCGACATCGAGCGGCAGCTTTCGGCGCAGCGGCGGCACATCTCGGCGCAACGCTTCATCATGGAATCGTCGGCCATGCGGTCGCAATCGTCGGCACAGGCCGCACAGATCTCGGCACAGGCGCCGCAGGTGAGATGGTGGAAGCGGGAGCCGCGAATCATGAAATCCGCGCTGGTGCGGCAGATGTCGACGCAGTCCAGCAGCAGGCGGATATGCCCGGCCTCCGCATGCGCACCGCCTTTGGTCAGGCAGTGCGCGACGGTTTCCAGGCAGATCGTGTGGCAGTCGGTGCAGTTGCGGATGCAGTCGTCCATCGACGGCGAGCCGGCCATGGGAAGTCCTCCGGAGAAGTTTACAGGATGTCCCTGACAACCGGCTCCGGAGCCGAAGGGTTCCGACGGTGAGGCCGGGTTCAGCCGGCCGAGGCGCTCTTGCCGCTGTCCTTCTTCGGACCGCGCGGGGTCTTGGCGGGCGTCGCCTTGGCGGTGGTCTTTCCGGCTGCCGGCTTGGGGGCAGCCTCGGCCTTCGGCTTGGCCGTGGCCGTGGCCGGCTTAGTCTTCGCGGGCTTGGCGGGGGCGGATTTGGCGCCCTCCGCCGGGGTGCTCGCGACTTCGGACAGGGATTCAGCGGCGGCGCGGGTGCTCTTGCCGGCGGCCTTGGAGGTGGCGGTCTTCTTGCGCGATCCGGCTGCCTTTTCGGTCGGCTCCAGCGCGCCGGCGCCGCGGATTTCCGCTTCCGCCTGGGTCCAATGGTCGGAATCGCGGCCGTGCGGACGGCCCTCGCTCTCCCACAACTCGTGGGCGCGGCGTCGGATACGCTCCAGGATGTCGTCGGTATCGGCCATCGAGTCCCCCATGTGTTTGTCCGGCATGTGTCTGTCCGGCATTTGTCTGCCCGGCGGGTCTGCCATACCGTATTTTGTGGCAGCGACCCGTCAACGTTGCAAAGCCACTCGTGCGAGGCACCACGAAAGAGGCGGAGACTCCCGACTCCACCGTTTCATGAGGGCAACACCGCAGGATCGGACTGGTTCCCAATCGCTCATTTCCGTGCCACAAGGCGCCCGCCGACCTGAACCGTGAGCGCAGCCCATCATGACGCCTGCACCCTCCGTCGCCCGTCCCTCCCTGCTCGACCGTGTCGTGGCGGCGCCCTGGTGGCTGCTGTGCCTGGGGCTGGCCGCAGCGATGGTGCTGTCGGTGTTGCTGGTCGGGTTCCGGCTGCCCTACTGGGTGCATTCGGATCAGGATCTCGTGCTGGCCTATCACGGGCTGCTGTTCGGCGACGGGTTGCCGCAGGAGTATTTCGACCATCCCGGCTACGGCTATTTCCTGGTGATCGACGTCTGGTACCGGCTGTTGCATACGGTCGGGCTGCTGCCGGTCGCCAGCCTGTCGGCCCTGCCGACGGGCAGCGACGTGGTGGCGACGGAGGCGGTATGGCAGTCGCTGATCCAGGCCGGGCGGGCGCTGTCGATCCTGCTGACCGCCGCCTTCGCCGTCAGCTACGCCACGCTGCTGCGCGGGCTGCTGGGCGACCGGCGGGTGGCGCTGCTGGCCGGGGTGTTGCTGGCCTTCGGCGTCGGGCTGACGGCGCAGGGGCGGCAGATGCGCACCGACCTGCTGTCGGCCGGCTTCGTCGTGCTGGGTCTGCTGCTGGTCCTGCGGGCTGTGCGGCCGGCGGACGGGCGTGGCTGCGGCGGCGCGTCGCTGCTGCAGTTGGCGCTGGGTGGGCTGCTGGTCGGGCTGGCCATGGTGACCAAGGTGCAGGCGGTATTCCTGGCGATGGGGCTGCCGGTGGCGGCGATCCTGTTCGGGCGCAGGGCGGAGCCGGAGACCGCTCCGGGAGCGGCCTGGGGCGTGGCGGCTGTGGTCGGGTTGCTGGCGGCCGCGGCGGTGGTGCCGGCCTTCGGGCTGATCCAGGCCGGGCTGGCCGGCTGGGGGCGGGCGGTCTATCCCTACACCCCCGTCGGAAGTTGGCCTGGCGGCGGGCTGTCGGGCGGCGGATACCAGAGCATCGTCGCCGGCTGGGTTCTGGTTGGCATCCTGGTCCATGCGGTGGTCCACCGGGTGCCGGCGGCCCGCGCGGTGGCCGGGGCGGCGGCGGTTCTGCTGGGGCTGGCGGTCGGGCTGCTGGCGCTCGACATCCGCTGGAACGAGCAGAACGCCATCGCCGTGGCCAACTTCGTCGAGCACATGTTCGTCTTCTCCTCCTGGCGGCACGGGGCGGAGTTGCAGGGGCAGGGCAACGTGGTGGGGCAGGGGACGCTTGGCCTGCTGCTGGCCGGCATCGGCCGCACGCTGGCGATCCGCACCATCCTCCTCCACCCCGACAACATCCCGCAGACCATCATCGTGGAGTGGTTCGCCCTGGCCGGGGCGGTGGTGCTGTGGCGGCGGGGGGAAAAGCTGGCCGCGGTGCAGGCGCTGTTCCTGCTGCTGGTCGCCTGGGGGCTGGAGGCGCTGTTCTCGCTGCGCGGTTTCCAGCGCGCCTATGCCGCCTACACCGACCCGCTGGCGATCCTGTCCGCCGCCTGGGTGCTGGCGCGGATGCCGGGGCTGCTGGACCGAAACAAGCCGCGGCGCTGGATCCTGGGCGGCGTGGCGCTGGTGGTGCTTGCCGCCCATGCCTGGCCGAACATCGAGACCCGGAAGCTGCCGAATCCGGTCACCCATTGCGAGTGGATCCCGATCTACATGCCCAAGGTGGCGCCATTTCCCTTCTGCCGTTAGGAGCCTCCCATCTCCCGCGCGTGGTCCAGCGCCTCGACCACGCCGGCGCTGTCGATGTCGGCGAAGTCGGGGCGGTGGTGGATCAGCACGCGCGGGCCGGTGCTGTGGATCGGGTCGGAGGCGTCGGAGAACACCACCACGGTGGGGCAGCCGACCGCGGCGATCAGGTGGGTCGGGCCGGTGTCGTTGCCGACCGCCCCCCAGGCCCGGCGTGCCAGCCCGCCCAGTTCCGGCACGCTGGTGCGGTCGGTGAGATCGACAGCCTGGGGGCAATACTCTGCGATGGAGCGGGCGAGGTCGCTCTCGATGCCCGTGCCGATCACCACCGGAATGATGCCGCGCCCGGCCAGCGCCGCCGCCACCTCGGCATAGCGGCGGACCGGCCAACGCTTGTCCGGCCGTCCGGGGGAGGAGCCGGGGACCAGCAACGCGAACCGCTCCGGCAGACCGAACTTGGAAATGTCGGCGTCGAGCCAGGACAGGTCCGGCGTCTCGTCCGGCACGATGCCGAAGGGGGCGAGCTGACGCACATAGCGCTCGCGCACCGGCACCTTGCGCCGGCCCTCGTAGCGGTCGGGATGGGAGGCGCCACGGGCGGTGCCCGACCATTCCGGCCAGGGGCCGGGGAACAGCAGCCGGTGGTACAGGTCGGTGCGCGTCTGCGCCTGGAGGTCGTAGACGCGGTCGAAGCGATGGGCGCGCAGAGTGCGGCGGATCGTCAGATAGGCCGACAGCGACCGCTCGCGCGGGTCCTCCAGCACCTCGTCGAACAGGCCGCTCATGCGGGCGAGCGGGGCGAGGGAGGGCAGGGTCAGCAGCGTCACCCGGTCGCCGGCATGGTGGCGGCGGATGGCGGCGAAGGTCGTCTGGGCCAGGAAGAAGTCGCCGAAGGCGCCCAGCTTGATGACCAGGATGCGGAGCGGGCGCTTGCTCATTGTGTCTTGTCCCCGATACGGGCCCCGATACGGGTTGCCAGCCGCAGCATCAGCGCGGCGGAAAGGAAGCCTGCCATCCACCAGGGCTGCCAGATGCCGTAGGCGGTGCTGCCCATCGCCATCGCCGTGGCGAACAGGGCGAGCGCGAAGGGCTGGTCGTGGCGCTCCAGCCGGGCGGTGGCGGCCAGCAGCATCAGCATGACGGCCAGGGCCAGCGCCGCTCCGACCGCTCCGGTCTCCAGCCAGACCTGCAGGAAGGCGTTGTGGGGATGCAGCGGCAGCAGGCTGTCGCCGATCGGCGAAAAGTCCGACACCGCCCCGTCCGGCGGCAGGGAGCGCGAGGCGTCGATTCCCTGGCCGAACACCGGTGTGCGCAACGCGCGGTCCGCCGCATGGCCCCAGATCTCCACCCGGTGCTGGGCCGAGCGGAAGAGCAGGCCGGAATGGTCGAGGTCGAGCGGGCCGGAGAACAGCAGGGCGGCGGGCAGCACCAGCAGGAAGGCGGCGGTCACCGCGGTGGCGAACAGCCGGCGGGTCCAGACGGCGGATGCACGGGCGGCGGCCAGAGTGACCAGCCCGGCGGCGATGCCCAGCATGGCCGAACGGCTGGTCAGCGGCAGGCAGGCCAGTGCATAGCCGACCGGCACCAGCAGGGCCGGCATCCGGCGTCCGAAGCGGTCCACCGCCAGGGCGGCCGGCCAGACCAGCAGGCAGAGCAGCGCCGCGGTCCGTTTCGGCACATTGCCGTTCAGCAGGTTGGGCAGCTGGTCGTCGGGCACGCTGTTCCACCAGCGGTTCAGCGGGAAGTCGAGCGCCGCCTCCACCGCGAACAGCAGCCCGCCGGCCAGCCCGCCGGCCAGGAACAGCCCGCCCAGCCGCCGCGCCTCGGCCGCCGGCAGCCCGGCGATCCAGGCGCCGCCGGCCAGCGCGCCGAGCGCGATGTAGCCGATCTCCAGCACCGTCTCCAGCGCGCGGTCCGAAGGGCTCCACAGGCTGGAGACCAGGGCCAGCAGCAGGAAGGCCGCCACCGCGGCGACCGGCGGGGTCAGCCGCAGGATGCGTCCGAAGCTTCCACGACGGGCCAGCCCGGTCAGCGACAGCACGAGGACCAGGATGGCCCAGACCGGCAGCCCGCGCGGGGCGAGCGCGGCCAGCGGCCCCAGCACCAGGGCGGCGGCCCCGGCCAGACCCCGCAACGCGGCGTCGACCCCGCTGCCGGCTGGGGGCGGGGCGGGAGACGGTGGGGCGGGGCGCGACGCGGTGGCGTCCAGGGACTCGACGGGCATGAACTCGACGCGGATCAGCGGAAACCGGCGGGGACTTAACCGCACTCCCGCCGCGAAAGCAACGGCGCGCGGTCCTTGGCGGCGGGGCGCCGGGCTGGAGGTTTGGAACAGCGTGAAACAGGGTTGCGGGTGCTGTTCCATTGTTTCATCCGGCAGCGGGGTGGCCGGCGGGCCGCGCCGGATGGGACGTTTGAAACACCGTGAAACAGGATTCCGGGTGCTGTTCCACTGTTCCATCGGGCGTGAAGCCGTTGGTGTCGAACGCAGATCGGGTGGGCGGCATCCGGCGGGGCATGGCGGTCCCTTCCTGGTGGCGGCAGGATGACATTCCTATCACGGATGCGGGGGGATGGGAAAAGGGTGGGTGAAAAATCGGGCGGTGCAGTGGGTTTCCCGAAACTGCGTCCTGATGGAAAGTTGTTAGGAATTGCGCTGTTTAGATGGTGGAGCGCGGGTGGAGGTTCGTCGGCTTTGCCGAATCCTGTTCTCTGTGCAATTTTCGTGGGTCAGAAAAGACGGTGCCCGTCACCATCGCGCAGTCAGGGGTCAGCCGATGTCTTCCGCAGAGCCGAATATTCGCTGCCAATGCCCCGACGGTCATCTGGCTGCCGGAAACAACCACTTCGACAACAAAAAATACGACGAGGCGATTTCAGCGTTCTTTCAGCACATCGCCCAGCACCCGGGATGCGCGGAGGCGATTTTCAACCTGGCGGCTTTGTTCGAAGACATCAATGATCCCGAAAAGGCGGCAAGTCATTTTCTTGAGGTCGCCAAACAGCATCCTGCGCATCTGCCGTCCTGGCAACGGGGGCTGATGGCCCTTGCGAAAGCCCGCCAAGCCGACGCCTTCGCCGACGCGCTCGTTTCCTTCATCAAGGCTTGCGAGGAGCAGGGCCTGTTCTGGAAATGGCCTTACTACATGCTCCAGCATGCCTGCGACCATCACATGGCACGGGACGACCGGGAGGCCGCCTTCGCCTTCTTCAACGCCACGATCGGGCGGTCGCAGCAATATGCCCGCCTGCATATGTGCTGGTTCATCTTTCTTTTCGGCGGCTACTTCATGCGCATTGGAGACATGAAGAACAGTTTGAACTGTATGAAGTTTGCTGCCAAGGAGGTTCGCTTCCTGGTTCACGCGTCCTTCGGCGACGAATTCAGCCAACGTATTGCGTCGGTTCCGGAAGAGTTGGTGCGCCGCTTCGATGCGAGTATCGACTTCCCGGATCAGGAACTGCCGGACGCTGCGGATTACCGGTGTGTTGTGCTCAGCGCCTGCGATGCGGGGTATTTCAAGCGCTTCGGGTTGCTTATGGCGCTTTCGGTCGATCTCTTCTCCCACGATAAACGCATCGTCCACTTCCACGTCGTCGATGCCGACGAGGCGTGCGACGCCCTGGTATCCGGACTGCGGGCGCTGATGCGCAAGACCCACATCGGCTACAGCCGCCAACCGGACTTCCAGGAACTCCCGCGAGAGGACAAGATTACGTATTTCACCTGTTCACGCTTCATGGTTGCCGACCGTGTGATCCAGCGGTATAAAATTCCACTCCTGATTGCTGACGTCGATGGCGTTTTCGTCGATGACCCCGTTCTTTTCACGGATCAGTTCTCTGAAGAGGCGCCGCTTGCCCTGCTCTACAGCCCGGAGCGTCTTGACGCCATGTACAATGGCGTAGGAGGCGGACTGGTCGGTCTTTACCCGACGCAACGGACGGCGGCACTCGTCGACCTCGTCAAGCGATACATGCTCTACTGGTACGAACGCAGACAGATGGTGTGGTTCTTCGATCAGCTCAGCTGGGTATGTGCGGTTGAAGAGGCGAAGCGGCGGGAATGGAACCTGCCTGTGACCCGCCTGGTCATGGACCGCGGGAGAATCTCATTGGGCGCCGCCAGGTTCTTTCAGGTTTTCGACGAGAAGAAGGAAAGCGGTTTCGACCAGAAACTTGCGCTGTTCCTCGACGAGATAGGATCACGCTGGGCATCCGGCACGATCTCCCCGGAAGAGGCGAAATCCCGATACAGGTCCTTCTTCGGACTGGAAGACATGTGAGGGGGAGGGAAGTCTGGTCATAGGGTTCGAACGCAGCGAAGGCCAGGGGACGGACGGCTACTGGATTTGCGGGATGAGTCGGGACGATCTCGATCTGCCTGTGGGCACCGTCAATTTGTTGACGACCGGGCAGAGTGAAGGCACTGCGGACAGCCGCGGTCTGCTGATTACGCGAACAGCGCCCACCTCGGCAGGAAGCGGTAGCCGGCGTAACGGGGATCACGGGAGGTCGTCATCGCAACCCTTTACCGACCTGCATTCCCGCAAGCCATCCTGAACTCGACTGTGCCCGGCTGTTCGAGGTCACGAGTCTCGACTTGGGGTGAGGACGTGATTGGGCCTAGCAACGAAGGATTTTTGCCATCAGAAGTTCGTCGATATAAACCCCGTCCACTTTCAGCGCCCGCGGCTCCGTTCCGAATGCCTTGAAGCCCAGGCGTTCGTAAAAGCCAATGGCACGCTTGTTGGTCGCGGTGACGGAGAGATGAATCTGTTCGACATGGTCCTCGGCATGGGCGAGCAGGGTGGTCATGACTGTGTGGGCCAAGCCGCTGCCCCGCCTGTTCTCGCGGACATAGACACCCCAAAGTATCCCTTTGTGTCGTGACTTGGCCTTGTCGGAGGTCAACAGTCCGGCCGTCGCATTAAGCTTTCCGTCGACGAACCCGCCGACGATGTATCCGCCCGTGATCCAATCCGCAAAGCTGGAGAGAGGGCGGGCGCATTCCTCGGCATGACTCGATCCAAACGCCTCGGGATGCCGCTGAAGGGCTTCAAGACGGAGCGAACGAAACTCCTCCGCATCTTCCGGCAAGAGCTGCCTCACCAGTGTCATGTGCCTGCCTTCTCCGGACGCCTCTGCCTAACGCGGTTGCACTGCCGCCTACCGTGGAGGTGAGCGTACGATGTGTTTCGCCGGCAGAGCCATCGGCAGATGTACTCCCTCACGCCAGCAAATCGTCGTGCCGGTTGCGTCTGATCCACAGCGCGGCGTAGCTGCAGAGCGGGACGATCTTCAGCCCCTCGGTGCGGGCGGTCTCGACCACGCCTGCCATCAGGCGGCCGGCGGCGCCGGTGCCGCGCAGCGAGGGCGGGGCCTCGACATAGGAAATCACCAGGGTCTGTCCGTTGCGGCGGTAGTCGGCGAAAACCGTCTGGTTGCCGACCGCCAGTTCGAACCGGTTCATGGCGCGGTTGTCGGTGACCGCCTGTCCCATCCTGTGCGCTCCGTCGGTTGTGGGGCCTTCCCCCTTAACAATGGGATGCGGCAGGCGGGAGGTCAGTCCCCCCTTTGCGCGGAAACCGTCCTTACTCCCCTTGCCAGCCGCAGGCCGACAGGGCGTCCCGCATATGCTTCGGTGCCGGGGCGACGGCGCTGACGGGGGCGTGTTCGAAGGCCATGCGGAAGGCGACGGAGCGGGCCAGCAGGTGAAGGTTGCCGGGCGGCCGGCGCTCGGGTCCGTAGAAGGGCTCGCCCACCAGCGGGCAGCCGATGGCGGCGCAATGGACGCGGATCTGGTGGGTGCGACCGGTGCGCGGGCGAAGCTCGAGCCAGGAGCGGCCGTCTGCGCTGGTGCCGAGGACCCGGTATTCGGTGACCGCCGGCTGGCCGGCCGGATCGGGCAGGATGGTCCAGGAGGAGCGGGAGGCTCCCAACGAGGATTTGGGCTCGATCTTCTTCAGCAGGGGCAGGTCGATGACGCCGGAGTCCGCGTCCGGGATCCCCTCGGCCACCGCCCAATAGGTCTTCTCGACATGGCCGGCGGCGAACATTTGGCCGAAGCGCTTCAGCGCCCAGGGGGTGCGGCCCAGGATCAGGCAGCCGGCGGTGTCGCGATCCAGCCGGTGGGCGAGCTTCGGCGGCTCGCCGATCCGGCCATCGCCGATCAGGCCGTCACCGTCCGCCTCGGCGAGATGGGGCAGGTACAGCTCCAGATGGTCGGTGATGCGGCCCGCCTTATGGACGGCCAGACCGGCCGGCTTGTCGATGACGAAGCACTCCGTGTCCCGATGCAGGACGCGGGCATGCAACTGGTCCGCGGTCAGCGAGGGCACGGTCAGCGAGGGTGGGGGCGGCAAGATGGAGGTACGCGAGTCGGAGATCATGGCCGGCACCATGGCCGCCTGCGGGCCGCTTGCGCAAGTATTCGCGCAAGATCCGCAATCGAGCGTCATACGGAAAGTTCGCCAGCCAAAGCATGACGGCGGACAGCCAGCGGCACGGTGTCGCGCCCGTGGTTTGCGGCGCTTTTCCAAGCGTTACTGCCTATGAGAAAGGTCCGGGCCGGCTTCGGACCTTGCGGATAAAGATCGGCTTGTACGAGGACATTCGGCCGGTTTTCTTTTGATTTCGGCCGCCGGGACTAGCCTTTTGCCCGGTCTCGGAAGGTTTGTTGCGCAGTCGCGGAAGGCGTGGCAGAAAGCCGGGGACCACGGCCCGTGCTTCCGCAGGCTTCGCTTGCGGTTGGGCGGTCCCGTGGGACCATGGATTTGATTTCGCCTCAACCACAAGAGACGTCCAATGCGGAAACCCGTGCGCAAGGTGGTGTTCCCGGTCGCCGGTCTCGGCACGCGCTTCCTGCCGGCCACCAAGGCCATCCCGAAAGAGATGCTGCCCCTGGTCGACCGCCCCCTGCTGCAGCATGCCGTCGAAGAGGCGCGCGCCGCCGGCATCGAGGATTTCGTTTTCGTCACCGGCCGTTCCAAGCGCGCCATCGAAGACCATTTCGACGCCGACACCGAACTGAACCGCACGCTTGAAGAGCGCGGCAAGCTGGACGCGCTGGAAGAGGTCCGCCACAGCGAGATCGCTCCCGGCCGCTGCTTCTACACCCGCCAGCAGGTTCCGCTCGGCCTCGGCCACGCCGTGTGGTGCGCCCGCGCCCTGATCGGCAACGACCCGTTCGCCATCGTGCTGCCCGACGACTTCGTCCAGGGCAAGACCCCCTGCCTGAAGCAGATGGTCGAGGCGTACGAGGAAGTCGGCGGCAACATCGTCGCCGTCGTCGACGTGCCGCGCGAAAAGACCAGCAGCTACGGTATCCTGGACGTCGAGAAGGACGACGGCCGTCTGGCCACCGTCCGTGGTCTCGTCGAAAAGCCGAAGCCGGAAGACGCGCCGTCGACCCTGTCGATCATCGGCCGCTACATCCTGCAGCCGGAAATCTTCGATCATCTGGAAAAGCAGCAGCGCGGCGCCGGCAACGAAATCCAGCTGACCGACGCCATGGCCAACCTGATCGGCACCCAGCCGTTCCACGGCCTGCGCTTCGAAGGCACCCGCTACGACTGCGGCGACAAGGTCGGCTTCATCGAAGCGACGCTGGCCCACGCGCTGAACCGGCCGGACATGGCCGGCAAGGTGCGCGAGATGCTGCGCAAATATTGCTGAGCGACGGGCCGTATGCATGACGCCGTGCCCGCCCCCGTCCCCTGATCCGGACGGCGGCGGGCGCGTGCGTTTGGGCTGCGTCCCCGAATGCTGAGCAATGATAAGAGCCGGCCGCATCGAATGGCCGGCCATGAGGAACGCCCTGTCAGGGCATCCCAGAGATATACAGGTTTCCTTATTTTCAAGGACATGAGGGGGACGCGATGCGCATTGCGATGATCGGCACGGGCTATGTCGGCCTGGTCTCCGGCGCTTGCTTTTCGGAGTTCGGCGTGCACGTCACTTGCGTCGACAAGGACGCCGGCAAGATCGAGCGGCTGAAGAACGGCGAGATTCCGATCTACGAGCCCGGCCTGGACGACCTCGTCGCCCGCAACGTCGCCGCCGGCCGCCTGTCCTTCACCATGGATCTGAAGGAGGCGATGCAGGGCGTCGACGCCGTGTTCATCGCGGTCGGCACCCCGTCGCGCCGCGGCGACGGCCATGCCGATCTGTCCTATGTCTTCGGCGCCGCCGAGGAGATCGCCCAGCATCTCGACCACTACACGGTGGTGGTGACCAAGTCGACCGTGCCGGTCGGGACGGGCCGCGAGGTCGAGGCGATCATCCGCCGCGTCCGCCCCGAGGCCGAGTTCGACATCGCCTCCAACCCCGAATTCCTGCGCGAAGGCTCCGCCATCGGCGACTTCATGCGGCCCGACCGCGTCGTCATCGGCGCCACGTCGGAGCGCGCGGGCGACGTGATGCGCCGGCTTTACCGGCCGCTCTACCTGATCGAGACGCCGATCGTGGTGACCTCGCTGGAGACGGCGGAGCTGACGAAATACGCCGCCAACACCTTCC
>NZ_LGQU01000051.1:0-46986 GCF_003115935.1 Azospirillum sp. TSH20 | reverse complement strand
TGGGTGATGGCCTGCCAGTTCGAGCCGACGAGCACTGCATTGGCTGGCAACGCCGAATCCGCCCTTGACGCCTATAGCGGGGGATCATCGGCACTCTCCGGAAGATGCGGGCGCTGGGTCTCGGGCGCTGGGTCGGGGGTGGCTTGCGGGTCTCAAAGCCACGCGCGCGCGACCATAGCCGTGCCGGGGGGCGTTTTAAAGCCTCACGATGCGCCGTGCCCGACCCGGCCCGGACCTGGCCACGAGCGGGCGCCGGCGGCGGCCTGCGGCGTCATTAATCTTCACGGTCGAATCGTTGCCGGCCGAAGGGAATCCGCGCCTAAGATTGAATGGACCGACTTTCCGGTGATTCCCTGTCCGTTCGCCGCGGCGCTACCCCATGGCGATCCAAGGGAGAGGAAAACAGTCAAAGAGTCGCGCCGTGGTGGATTTGATTCGCTTGCAGTTGAATCGGAACGAGCATTAAGCAACACTTGCACAGCGCATCGGGGCCGGCCCAAGCCCGCATCCGGAAAGCCTATCCGAAGGGAGCCCTTCTTGTCCGACCCCGTCGTCGAACTGGTCCGTGCGCCGTCGCGCTCGTCCGACGAGGCCCGGCTCTACCGCCTGCAGTTCCTGGCGTCGATGGCGCTGGTGTCGGCGCTCGTCCTCGGGCTTGGCTTCTACTTCGTCTGGCAGCATTGGGCCGACCTGGAGCACGACCTGCACCAGAGCGAGACGCGCTATCTCCAGGAGCAGCGTCAGACCTTGATGCAGGAGGTGGAGAACGCGCAATCCTATCTCGCCTACATGCGCTCGCGCGTCGAGCCGCTGCTGAAGGACCATCTGCGCACCCAGGTGAACGAGGCCTATGCCATCGCCCGCAGCGTCCATGACCGGGAACGGAACATCCTGCCCGAAGCGGCGGTGAAGGAATCGATCAAGCAGACCCTGCGGCCGCTGCGCTTTTCCGGCGGTCGCGGCTACTACTTCATCCACGACATGAACGGCAACTCGGTCCTGATGCCGGTGGATCCGTCGAGGGAGGGGACGCCAAAGGACGGGACGTCGCCCTCCGCCGTGCCCGACACGGCGGAGGATTCGGTCGTGGGCGAGCTGATGCGGGCGGCCCATGACCCCAACCGGCGCGGCTTCGCCCGCTATCGCGTGAGCCAGCCCGACGATCCGACGCAGACCGTCGACAAGCTGGCCTTCGTCCGCCTGTTCGAACCCTATGACTGGCTGATCGGCGCCAGCGATTCTCTGAGCGCCGTGGAGACGCGGCTGCAGCATGAATCGCTGGATCGCCTGCGCGCCTTTCGGTTCGGCGAGACCGGCTTCATCGGCGTGCTGCGCCAGGACGGGCAGGTGCTGCTGTCGCCCACCGCCCCGGCGTCGGAGGGGATGAGCGCCCGCGACCTGCCATGGAAGACCGAGCGCGACATCGTCACACGCATGCTGGACGTCGGGCGCCAGGGCGGCGGCGAGCTGCGCTACGACTGGATCCATCCGGTCTCGGCGCGGCCGACGCCGAAGATGGCCTATGTCTCCGCCCCCAACGTCTGGGGCTGGATCCTGGTCGCCGGCTCCTACATCGACGATGTCGGCCGCGAGATGGAGGCCCGCCGGGCGGAGATCAGCCGCGGCGTCAACCAGCGGGTCTGGACCACGGTCGCCGTGCTGGGCGTGGCGCTGGCGGCCTCGGTCGGCGTGTCGTGGCTGGTCACCGGCTGGATCCGGCGCATCGTCGGCAGCTATCAGTTGCGGGTCCGGCACAGCGACAGCATGCTGCGCGAACGGGCGCGCCAGCTCTATCTCGCCAACTTCTTCATCGACCACGTGTCCGAGATCGTCGTGCTGGCCGATGCCGGCCTGCGCATCGCCTACGTCAACCCGTTCGGCTGCAAGGCGCTGGGCGGCAGGCTGGACGATCTGGTGATGGGGCAGGCCGACCTGCTGAAGCGCTTCGCCGCGGAGGGGGAGGACGCGGCCAGCCATTACGAGACCGCCTATCTCACCGCCGACGGCCGCATGCTGGAGCTTGAGGTCACCGCCAGCCGCATCACCTACGAGGGCGACGTCTATTACTCCGCGATCGCCCGCGACATCAGCGAGCGCAAGCGGGCGGAATGGCAGCTGCGGCTGTCGGCCAAGGTGTTCGACAACGCGGCGGAGGGCATGTTCGTCGCCAACGAACACCGGCAGATCGTCGCCGCCAACGACGCCTTCTCCCGCATCACCGGCTATGGGCGGGACGAGGTGCTGGGCCGCGGCCCGGAATTCCTGCGCTCCGACCGCAACCCGCCGGACTTCTATGAAGAGCTTTGGGTGCAGCTGCGCGCCGAGGGCCATTGGGCCGGCGAGATCTGGAGCACCCGCAAGAACGGCGAGGTGTTTCCGGAATGGCTGAGCGTCAAGCTGGTCAGGAACGAGGACGGCGCCGTCGCCAACTACATCGCCGCCTTCACCGACATCACCGAGACCCGCGCGCAGGAGGAGCGCATCCGCCACCTGGCGCAGTTCGACTTCCTGACCGACCTGCCCAACCGCTTCCTGCTGCGCGACCGGCTGGAGCGCGCGATCCTGGCCGCCGGCCGCCACGGCACCAAGGTGGGGCTGCTGTTCGTCGATCTCGACCGCTTCAAGACCATCAACGACAGTCTGGGCCATCAGGTCGGCGATGGCCTTCTGCGCGAGGTGGCGGTGCGGCTGAGCGGCACCGTGCGGGCCAGCGACACGGTCAGCCGGCAGGGCGGCGACGAGTTCATCATCCTCATCAGCGACATGGACAGCCCGGACGCCGCCGGCACCGTCGCGCGCAAGGTGCTGCACGCCCTGTCGGAACCCTATCTGATCGACGGGCACGAGCTGCAGGTCACGCCGTCCATCGGCATCGCGATCTATCCCGACGACGGCACCGGCATCGACGCGCTGCTGAAGAGCGCCGACATGGCGATGTACGCCGCCAAGGAGGCCGGGCGCGCGACCTACCGGTTCTTCACGCCGGAGCTGAACCGCCGCGCGTCGGATCGCATGTGGACGGAAAACAACCTGCGCCGCGCCTTGGCCAACAACGAGCTGGAGCTGCATTTCCAGCCGCAGTTCTCGCTGGACGACCGCCGGCTGGTCGGGGCGGAGGCGCTGGTGCGCTGGCGCCAGCCCGACGGCACGCTGATCATGCCCGGCCAGTTCATTCCGGTGGCCGAGGATACCGGCCTGATCCTGCCGCTCGGCGATTGGGTGCTGGGCGAGGCTTGCCGCCGGGTGTCGGAACTGCTGCGCCACCGCGACCTGCTGATCGCCATCAACCTGTCGGCGGTGCAGGTGCGCCGCCCCGGATTGGCCGAGCGGGTGGCGGGCTGGCTGTCGGCCTACGGCATCCCGCCGTCGGCGCTGGAACTGGAAGTGACGGAAAGCGTCCTGATGGACGAGTCCGACGTTGTCTCGGAAACCTTCTCGCAGCTGCGCGAGATGGGCGTGCCGCTCGCCATCGACGATTTCGGCACCGGCTATTCCTCGCTGGCCTATCTGAAGCGCTTCCGCGTCGACAAGCTGAAGATCGACCGCAGCTTCGTCAGCGGCCTGCAGGCCGACGACCCGGACAGCGGCGCCATCGCCGAGGCGATCATCGGCATGGCCCGGTCCTTGCGCATGCAGACGCTGGCCGAAGGGGTGGAGACGGAGGAGCAGTACGACTGCCTCGCCGGGATGGGCTGCGACCAGTGCCAGGGCTATCTGCTGGGCCGCCCGATGCCCTACGAGGATTTCCTGGAGTTCGTCCGCCGCGATGCCGCCGCGGCCGGGCTGCTGGTGGCGGAGGTGGTGGACTAGGCGCCCATACCCGCACTGCGATCACCCGTAGCGCAGCAGCCTTGTCCCGTTCGCCTTCAGCCATGCCCGCGGCCATTCCACGCCGGTGCCGTCGGTCAGGCTGGCGCACAGCGCCCAGAAGCGCGGGGAATGGTTCATTTCGCGCAGATGCGCCACCTCATGGCCGACGACATAATCCAGCACCGGTTCGGGCGTCAGGATCAGGCGCCAGGAGAAGGAGAGCCGGCCGGTGGACGAACAGCTGCCCCAGCGGCTCCTGGTGTCGCGGATGGTGACGGCGGCGACGCGGGCGCCGATGGTCGCGGCCTTCAACCGGGCGCGGGCCGCCAGTTCGCGCTTGGCCTCGGCGGTCAGGAAATCGCGGATGCGGCGGGCGATGTGCTCGGGCTGGCCGCCGACCAGCAGGGCGCCGTCCTCGATCCGGGTCGCGCCGCGCAGGGCCGGGTCGTGGCGGATGACATGCTCGACGCCGAGATAGGGCACGCTGGCGCCGTCGGCGAAGGGCAGGGAGGGCGGCATCGCCGCCAACCGTGCCCGCAGCCAGCCGTCATGGCGGCCGACGAACTGGCGGGCGTCGGTTTCCGACACGCCGACCGGCACCACCACCTGGACCAGCCCGCGGCCGGGATCGACGCGCAGGGTCATGCGGGTGGCGCGCGCGCTCTCCCGCAACTCCAGCGGCATGGGCAGGCCGGAAATCTCCAGCGCCCGCGGCGGCTGGGGCGGCCGGGCGGCGGATCGCTTGCGGCGACGGGACGGGGCGGGGCGGCGTTGCACCATGGGCGTCTTATAGCGCGGCCGACGCCGGATGCGGAAGCGTCCTCCGCCCTTTGTCGGAATGGCGCAGCGGCCCGGCTTCTGATCTAAGTCTTAAGGCTTTCGAACGAACTTAGGCCATGGGGTGGACTGAGGTCACATTTGACACGATCGATTGGAGCACAAGATAAAGCAGAGGTAACGCGGCGGTCAGTGGACCTCCCTTTTATCGCCGGTCCTGCCGTCCGTTTTCCTGTTGTTGGTCTTTCCCGTAGCCTTGCCGAGTACACGCCAATGCCTCTCATCCCAGAACAAACGCCGACACGCGAGGATTGGTTGGACGCCCTGCTGTCGGCCGGCGGATCGCCTCAGGCCCTGCTTGGTGAGGATGGGCGCGTGCTGGTGGCGAATCGTGCCTTCGCCGATGCTCTCGGCTGCCCGCCGGACGCGGTGGAGGGGAAGACCCTGGTGGAGGCCGGTCTGCCCGCCGGCACTGCCGACGGGATCGAGGGGCTGCGGCGGCAGGTGATGGAGACCGGGATAGCGGCCAGCGCCGCCGGCCCGCTCCCCGGCCTGCCGTCTGCGCTGGCGCTGTCCCCGGTGGCGGACGCCGGCGGGCGGATCCGCGCGGTGGCGCTGGCGGCTGATGCCCCTGCAGCCGATGCCATTGCCGCCGCCTTGGCCGAAGCACGGGCGGAGACCGCGCAGGCGCGTGCCGATGCCGAACGCGCCCGCACCGCCAAGGGCAAGTTCCTGTCCGCGGCCAGCCACGACCTGCGCCAGCCCTTCCAGGCGATGCACCTGTTCCATCATCTGCTGAGCGGCCGGCTGACCGATCCTGCCTCCATCGAGTTGGCAAACAAGCTGGAGCAGGCGATCATCGGCGGCGAGACCCTGCTGCGCGCCCTGCTGGAGGTGTCGGCGCTGGAAGCCGGGCTGGTCACCGCCAAGCCGCAGACCTTCCCGGTCGACGAACTGCTCGCCAAGATGCTGGAGGAGTTCGGGCCGGAGGCGGAGGCCAAGGGGCTGCGCTTCAACGTCCATCCGCTCGACGCCGAGGTGACCAGCGATCCGGTGCTGATGGAGCGGCTGCTGCGGCCGATCATGGCCAACGCCCTGCGCTACACCCTGAAGGGCGGCATCCTGCTGGCGGCGCGGCGGCGCGGTGCGAACCTGCGCATCGAGGTGTGGGACACCGGCGTCGGCATCGATCCGGCCAACCATGCCGTGATCTTCGAAGACTTCCACCAGCTCGGCAATCCCGGGCGCGACCGTAAGCAGGGGCTGGGCCTTGGTCTCGCCATCGTGCGTCGTCTGGCGCAGGTGCTGGGGCATCCGGTGACCGTGCGCTCCAAGCCCGGCAAGGGCTCCGTCTTCGCGGTGGAGGTGCCGCTGGCCGGCCATGACGGCGACCGGTCGGGTGACGACTCCGCCGACAGCGACCCTGACCCGGCGGTCGGCCAGTCTGCGTCCGCAACTCCGACGGCGGCCGGTACGGTGCTGGTGATCGAGGACGATGCCATGCAGCTGGAGGGGATCGGGCTGCTGTTGCAGGGCTGGGGCTATGCCGTCATCCCTGCCCGCGGCATCGACGAGGCCTGTGCCGGGCTGGACGGGGGCGCCGCCACTCCCGACCTCGTGCTGTCCGACCTGCGCCTGTCGGGGCCGGAGACCGGCATAGACGCCATCCAGGCGGTGCGTGCCCGCTGCGGCCGGCGGGTGCCGGGCGTCATCGTCACCGGCGACACCGATCCCGACCGGCTGCGCAGCGTCGACCGCAGCGGCTTTCCCATGGTCCACAAGCCCTGCGACCCTGCCGCCCTGCGCCGCCTGCTGAGCCACAGCCTGAAGGCCGGACGGGGAGCCCTCCTGGCCGGCGGGCGGCGGCCCGACACCGCCTGCAACACCGGCTGCTCGCGTTAGGCAATCCGCGTTCGTCCATTTTCGTTCCGCAACATTTTATCGGTGCGGTTTTCACGTCATAAAACTGTAAAGCGGCGTCTTGACAGACCCTGGTATGCGTGCGCAGTGTGACGGTTAGAGCAACCAAACAGTTTCGAAAACGATCATCGTACCGCCGGTCTTTTTCGCAACCGCACACAGCGCCGTATGCGTTTGCCACCAAAACTTCACGAAAGCGTCGCGGGATGGCAACCCGTTGCCCTCATGACAACCGCGCACCATACCGGGATAGGGAGACCCACCGCATGTTGACCCGCCGCAAGCTTGCCCTCCTGACGGGCGCCGCCACCGCCACCGCGCTGCTGTTCGCCGCCGCCCTGCCGGGCTCGGCCATGGCGCAGCAGAAGACGGTGGTCGATTTCTGGCACGGCCTGCCGCAGCCGCTGGGCGGCCAGCTGGAGCAGATCGTCAAGGACTTCAACGACAGCCAGCAGGCGGTCCAGGTCAATGCCTCCTACAAGGGCAGCTATCCGGAGACGATGCAGGCGGCCATCGCCGCCTTCCGTGCCGGCAACGCGCCGCACATCGTGCAGATGTTCGAGGTCGGGACCGCCACCATGATGGCCGCCGGCCCGGCGGTAAAGCCGGTCTATCAGCTGATGCAGGAGACGGGGGCGTCCTTCGACGCCAATGCCTACATCCCGGCGGTCAAGGGCTATTACTCGTCCAAGGACGGCAAGATGATGGCGCTGCCGTTCAACAGCTCCACCACCATCATGTTCTACAACAAGGACGCCTTCCAGAAGGCCGGCCTCGATCCCAACAAGCCGCCGGTGACCTGGCCGGAGATGATCGAGGCGGCGAAGAAGCTGAAGGCGTCGGGCTCCACCTGCCCGCTGACCACCTCCTGGCCGGTGTGGGCGCAGTTCGAGCAGCTGGGCGCCATCCACAACACGCCCTTCGCCAGCCAGGCCAACGGCTTCGGCGGCCTGAAGGCCGAGCTGAAGATCAATGCGCCGCTCTACGTCAAGCATGTCCAGACGCTGATCGACATGCAGAAGGACGGTCTGTTCAAGTATGGCGGCCGCGACAACAAGCCTGACGCCCTGTTCCCGTCGGGCGAATGCGCGATGATCCACGCCTCATCGGGCCTGCGCAGCCGCATCCTGAAGGAGGCGACCTTCGCCTGGGGTGCCGCCCCGCTGCCCTACTGGCCGGAATTCGCCAAGGATGGCCCGAAGAACAGCATCATCGGCGGCGCCGCCTTCTGGGTGATGACCTCGCCCAAGCGCACGCCGGCCGAATACAAGGCGGTGTCGCAGTTCTTCACCTACCTCGCCCGGCCCGAGGTCGACGCCAAGTGGCACATGGACACCGGCTATGTCCCGGTGACGATGAAGGGCTTCGAGCTGACCAAGGCTCAGGGCTATTACGAGAAGAACCCCGGCGCCGACGTGCCGGCCGCCCAGCTGACCCGGACGCCGACCACCGAGAACAGCATGGGCCTGCGCCTGGGCAACCTGCCGGAAATCCGCAACATCATCCAGGAAGAGCTTGAGAAGGCCTTCCAGGGCCAGCAGGACGCCAAACAGGCGCTCGACGCCTCGATCAAGCGCGGCAATGCCGTGCTCCGCAACTTCGAGCGGGCCAACAAGGGCTGATCTGCTGAACGTAGTTTCCCTCTCCCGCCCCGGGAGAGGGAAGGGGCCCGCGAAGCGGGAAGGGTGAGGGGGTGTCCAAGGAACCATGTGGTTCTGGATTCTTGCCTTACCCCTCACCCTCCCCACCGCTTTGCGGCGGGTCCCCTCCCTCTCCCGGGGCGGGAAAGGGCATAAAAGAGAAAGACCAACCTTTGCAGCGTCGCGTCACCTTCGACAGCCGGCTGTTGCCCTATCTGCTGCTTGCGCCGCAGGTTGCGGTGACGCTGGTGTTCTTCATCTGGCCGGCGGCCCAGGCGGTTTGGCAGTCGGTGCATCTTCAGGACGCCTTCGGCATCCGCAGCGAGTTCGTCTGGTTCGAGAATTTCACCTATGTGCTGGGCGATCCGAACTATCTCGACACGCTGAAGACCACGGTGATCTTCAGCGTCGCGGTGACGGTGCTGGCGATGGGGGTCGCGCTGCTGCTGGCGGTGCTCGCCGATTCCAAGATCAAGGGCGCCAGCGCCTACAAGACGCTGCTGATCTGGCCCTATGCGCTGGCCCCGGCCGTCGCGGCGGTGCTGTGGATGTTCATCTTCAATCCCGACATCGGGTCCTTCGGCCGCGCGCTGCGGGCGCTCGGCTTTGATTGGGACTACCGGCTGAACGGCGGGCAGGCGCTGCTGATGGTGATCCTCGCCGCCAGTTGGAAGCAGGTGTCCTACAACTTCATCTTCTTCCTGGCCGGGCTGCAGGCGATCCCGCGCTCGGTGATGGAGGCGGCCAGCATCGACGGCGCCGGGCCGGTGCGGCGGTTCTGGACCATCACCTTCCCGCTGCTGTCGCCGACCACCTTCTTCCTGCTGGTGGTCGACATGGTCTATGCCTTCTTCGAGACCTTCGGCACCATCCACGCCCTGACCCAGGGCGGGCCGGGCAAGGCGACGGAGACGCTGATCTTCCGCGTCTATCAGGACGGCGTGGTCAACAACGACCTCGGCGGGTCGTCGGCGCAGTCGGTGATCCTGATGGTGATCGTCATCGCGCTGACCGCGGTGCAGTTCCGCTTCGTCGAGCGCAAGGTCCATTACTCATGAAGCAGACCCGTTTCATCGATCTGGTGCCGCACATCGTCCTGATCGTCGGCGTGCTGATCTTCGCCTATCCGATCTACGTGACGCTGATCGGCTCCACCTGGGATGCCGGCACCATCGGGCGCGGCGGGCTGCCGCTGTGGCCGGGCGGGGAGGGGGCGGCGAACTACGCCCAGGCCTGGGTCGGCGAGGCGGGCGAGCGCGCCATGTACACGCCTGTCCGCACCATGATGCTGAACAGCCTGGTGATGGCGCTGTCCATCGCGCTGGGCAAGATCGCCATCTCCATTCTGTCGGCCTATGCGGTGGCCTTCTTCCGCTTCCCGCTGCGCATGGCCTTCTTCTGGCTGATCTTCATCACGCTGATGCTGCCGGTGGAGGTGCGGATCATCCCGACCTACAAGGTCGTCGCCGATCTGGGCCTGATCAACACCTATGCCGGGCTGGCGATTCCGCTGATCGCCTCGGCCACCGCGACGCTGCTGTTCCGCCAGTTCTTCCTGACCATCCCGGACGAGCTGCTGGAGGCGGCGAAGATCGACGGCGCCGGGCCGGTGCGCTTCTTCATCGACGTGGTTCTGCCGCTGTCGCGCACCAACATCGCGGCGCTGTTCGTCATCCTCTTCATCTATGGCTGGAACCAGTATCTCTGGCCGCTTCTGGTCACCAGCAGCGGCGACATGGAGACCATCGTGACCGGCATCACCAAGATGATCGGTACCGGCGAATCGGCCAACGACTGGCACATCATCATGGCGACCACGGTGCTGGCGATGCTGCCGCCGGTGGCGGTGGTGGTGTTCATGCAGCGCTGGTTCGTCAAAGGTCTTGTGGACAGCGAAAAGTAAGCGCGGGCGAAGGGAAAGAAGAACAATGGCAACCGTTGAAATCCGCAACGTCCGCAAGTCCTACGGCCCGGTCGAAGCGATCAAGGGCATCGACATCGCGATCCAGGACGGCGAATTCCTCGTCCTGCTTGGGCCCTCCGGCTGCGGCAAATCCACCCTGCTGCGCATGGTGGCCGGGCTGGAGGGCATCACCGGCGGCGAGATCGCAATCGGCGGGCGCGTGGTCAATCAACTGGACCCCAAGGACCGCGACATCGCGATGGTGTTCCAGAACTACGCGCTCTACCCGCACATGACGGTCTTCGACAACATGGCCTATGGCCTGAAGATCCGCGGGATTCCAAAGGCGGAGATCCGCGCCCGTGTCGGCAAGGCGGCGGAGATCCTCGAACTCGGCCGTTTCCTCGACCGCCGGCCGAGCCAGCTGTCGGGCGGCCAGCGCCAGCGCGTCGCCATGGGCCGCGCCATCGTGCGCGAACCTGCCGCCTTCCTGTTCGACGAGCCGCTGTCGAATCTGGACGCCAAGCTGCGCACTCAGATGCGGGTGGAGATCAAGCGGCTGCAGGACCGGCTCGGCATCACCAGCCTCTACGTCACCCACGATCAGGTGGAGGCGATGACGCTGGCCGACCGCATCCTGGTGATGAACCATGGCGTGGCCGAGCAGATCGGCACGCCGCTGGAGGTCTATCAGCGCCCGGCCAGCCTGTTCGTCGCCGGTTTCATCGGCTCGCCGCCGATGAATGTGCTGGACGGCCGCATCGACGACCGTGGCGAGGCCGTGCTGCTGCCGCGCGGACAGCGTCTGCCCCTGCCGCAGCCGCGCCCGACCGATGCCGGCCGACCGGTGAAGCTGGGCATCCGGCCGGAGCATCTGGCGGTCGCCGCGGACGGTTTCTCCATCGAGATCGAACTGGTGGAGGCGCTGGGGGCCGACACGGTGGTCTATGGCCGTCTGCCGGACGGCGAGACCCTGCTGGTCCGCATGGCCGGCATCCCCACCGTGCGCGAGCGCGACCGGCTGACGGTCGCCCCGCAGGACGGCGCCCTGCACCTGTTCGACGCGGTGACGGGGCGTCGGATGGAGTGACCGGGGGGAGTT
Source organism: Azospirillum sp. TSH20 (assembly GCF_003115935.1). Taxonomy (NCBI): domain Bacteria; kingdom Pseudomonadati; phylum Pseudomonadota; class Alphaproteobacteria; order Rhodospirillales; family Azospirillaceae; genus Azospirillum; species Azospirillum sp. TSH20. The sequence continues at coordinate 35,834 of NZ_LGQU01000051.1, read as the reverse complement.
AATCTCCGATCAGAAGTCCGAACAGCGCCCCTTGAACTCCCAGTCGCCGTAGCGGGTCGGCTCCGGCCCCTTCGGGCCGCCGATCTCGCCGGGCTTCTGCTCGGGGCCTTTGGCTTCCGTCCCCTCGGTGGCGGTGTTTTCGGCCACCGCCTCGGCGGCGTCCTGCTGCGGCTTGGTCTGTTCGGTCATCATATCCATCGCGATACTGCGGACATCTTGAACGGGGGCGCGGATCGGGCCCATATCTCGGATCAGGGCGGGTTACCCCGCCTCGGCCCATCCTGAACCGATATGGCGATCATGACCAGCTATCTGAAGACCACCATTCTCCTTGCCGGCCTGACGGCGATCTTCATGGCGGTCGGCTTCCTGCTGGGCGGCAAGACCGGCCTGATCATCGCCTTCGTCATGGCGCTGGGCATGAACCTGTTCAGCTACTGGAATTCGGGCGACATGGTGCTGTCGATGTACGGCGCCCGCGAGGTCGATGGCTACTCGGCTCCCGAATTCCACGGCATCGTCGCCCGGCTGGCGGAGCGCGCCGGCCTGCCGATGCCGCGCGTCTACATCATCGAGAACGACCAGCCCAATGCCTTCGCCACCGGCCGCGATCCGGAGCATGCGGCGGTCGCCGCCACCACCGGCCTGCTGCAGCGGCTGACGCCGGAGGAGATAGCCGGCGTGATGGCCCATGAACTGGCCCATGTGAAGAACCGCGACACCCTCATCATGACCATCACCGCGACCATCGCCGGTGCGGTGTCGATGCTGGCCAATTTCGGCCTGTTCTTCGGCGGCTCCAGCAATGACGAGCGCGGCGGCAACCCGCTGGGCATGGTCGGGGCGATCCTGGCCGCCATCCTCGCCCCCATCGCCGGCACCCTGGTGCAGATGGCGATCAGCCGCACCCGCGAGTTCGAGGCCGACCGCATCGGCGCCGAGATCTGCGGCCGTCCCAACTGGCTGGCCGATGCCCTGACCAACATCCACAACAGCGCCACCCACATTCCCAACTATCAGGCGGAGGCGCATCCGGCGACCGCCCACCTGTTCATCGCCAACCCCCTCAGCGGCGCCAGCATGGCCAGCCTGTTCTCCACCCATCCCGACATGGGCGAGCGGGTGGCACGGCTGCGCGCCATGGCGGCCCAGACCGGCAGCTTCGGCGGTGGTGGGTTCGGGGGTGGCGGCTTCGGTGGCGGCCACACCCCGCCGCGCGATGGCCGCTCGCCCTGGGGGGCGCCGCCGCAGGGTGGCAATCAGGGTGGAACTCAGGGCGGGCAGGGCGGCTTCATGCCGCAGAACCGCCGCGGCCCGTGGGGCTGATCCGGGGCTGATCTCCGCAACGGTCCTCTGGTAAAGCATTGCGCGCCGAAGGGGTAGGCGACTACCCTTCCGGCACGCGCTCAACCATGACGGTCGCCAGGGGAAGCTTGCATGTCCGACGCCGCGAAATACCGCCTCGTTACCCGTTCCGATTTCGACGGGCTCGTCTGCGCCGTCCTGCTGAAGGAACTGGGCATCCTCGACGAGATCAAGTTCGTCCATCCCAAGGACATGCAGGACGGCAAGGTCGAGATCACCGGCCGCGACATCACCACCAACCTGCCATATGTCGAAGGCGCCCATCTGGTGTTCGACCATCACCTGTCGGAGACCATGCGCGTCGGCGAGAAGCCGAACCACATCATCGACCCCAAGGCCCCGTCCGCCGCCCGCGTCGTCTATGATTACTATGGCGGGAAGGAGCGCTTCCCCACCATCTCCGACGAGATGATGCTGGCGGTCGATCAGGCCGACTCGGCGCAGTACCAGCGCGACGACATCCTGAACCCCACCGGCTGGACCCTGCTGAACTTCATCATGGACGCGCGCACCGGCCTGGGCCGCTTCCGCGAGTTCCGGGTGTCGAATTACCAGCTGATGATGGACCTGATCGACTACTGCCGCAGCCACTCCATCGCGCAGATCCTGGAACTGCCCGACGTGAAGGAGCGGGTGGAGCTTTACACCCAGCATGCCGAGCTGTTCGTCGACCAGCTGAAGCGCTGCGCCACCGTGCGCGGCAACGTCGTCGTGCTCGACCTCCGCAAGGAGGAGACGATCTATGCCGGCAACCGCTTCATGATCTACGCGCTGTTCCCCGACACCAACGTCTCGATCCACGTGCTGTGGGGCCTGAAGCAGCAGAACACCGTCCTGGCCTGCGGCAAGTCGATCCTGAACCGCAGTTCGAAGACGGACATCGGTCCGCTGATGCTGCAATATGGCGGCGGCGGCCATCAGGCGGCCGGCACCTGTCAGGTCGACAACGACCGGGCCGAAGAGGTATTGGAGGCCATCGTCGCCCGCATGCGCGCGGACGGCTGACCTTCACTGGCAGAGCCCCCACTGACAAAGCGTTGAGCGATTGAGCGCCTTTCCTCCCTTCCCCGACGGCACCCTGTTCGACGCCGGCTGGCTGTCCGCCCTGTCGGATGAGGTGCCGAGGGCGGAGGCGCTCGACCATGCCCGCCCGGTGGTCGCCGATGCCATCGCCCGCACCGACGCCGCCGGGACGGCGGCGCTGGCCCGCATCGACGCGCTGGTGAGGGGTGCGGCGCTCGACGCGATTCCTGCCCTGCTGGCGGCCGAGACGGTGGAGTTGCCGGATGCCGCCGCGACCGCCGAACGTTCGATCCATGATCTGATGAGCCGCGTCGCCTACAAGCGGCGGGAGCTGATGCCGCTGTTCCCGGACCTGATCGAACGTGTCGCCGCCGTCCATGCCGCCGCGGTGCAGGCTTGCGGCATCGCGCGCTGGCGCCTGATGGCGGCGCGGGCGCGGCTGCAGCCGGGCCGGCCGTCCAGCCCGATCCAGGGTGCCGGCACCCGCTATGTGAAGAGCGACCGCTTCGACGCCCGCGCCGCCGAGAGCCTGCCCGCCATCGACCGCACCCGCGCCGACCGCATCCTGAAACGGCTGGGCGAGGCTCCGGTGCCGGAGGAATTGGAGCTTCGTCCGCTGGATGAGGGCGGCGACCTCTGGACCATCAAGGCCGGCGGGATCAGCCGCTTCATCCTGCGGGTCGAGCGCGACCGGCGGGGACCGTTCTATATGGTTGAGGATGTCGGGCCGCAGGCGGCCTGAACCCTCACGATGCCTGCCGCGACCGCATCTGTTCCCGATAGAAGATGTAGACGCCGCTGCCGACGATGATGATCGTGCCGGCGATCGTCGACAGGCGCAAATCCTCGCCGAACACCATCAGGGAATAGACCGCCGCCCACACCAGCGTCGTGTAGCCGAAGGGCGCCACGGTGGCGGCGGGCGCGGCGCTGTAGGCGCGGATCAGGCAGAAATGGCTGATGCCGCCCAGCGTCCCCAACAGCACCATCAGAGCTGCCGCCGTCAGGTCCGGTGTCACCCAATTGAAGGGCAGGGCCAGGGTGCAGACCACGGTGCCGGCCATGCCGGTGTAGAAGATGGTGGTGGTCGGCGAATCCGCGCCTCTCAGCTTGCGCGTCGCGATCTGGTACAGCGCGTTGCTGAATGCCGCAGCCAGCGGCAGGCCCAACGCCCATTGGAAGGTGCCGCCCACCGGCCCGACGATGATCAGCGCCCCCGCCATGCCCGCCAGCACGCCGACCCAGCGCCGCCAGCCGACCTTCTCGCCCAGCAGGGGGACCGACAGCGCCGTGATCAGGACCGGCGCGGCGGCGGCGATCGCCTGCACCTCGGCAAAGGGGATGCTGCGCAAAGCCAGGACGGCGAACAACGTGGTCGCCAGCAGCAGACAGGAGCGGACGAGTTGCAGGGGCAACCGGTGCGACACCATCAGATGCGGGCTGTGCCATGCGACGACCGCGCCCACCAGGATCATGTGGACCGCGAAGCGCGCCCAGGCGACCTCCACCACCGGATAGCTTCGGGTCAGAACACGGATGGTGGCATCCTGGGTGACGAACAGCAGCGTCGTCAGCATCATCCAGAAGATGCCGGCCCGCCCCGACCGCCGCTCGGCCAATGAATGCTCTGCCTGCGTCGCGTCGCCGGCTGGCGTCCCCACAGCCGTCGTCTCCCCCGTCCCCATGGCCCCACTTTCCCCAAGGTTGCCATACTAGTATATGGACGATGGGGGCGCGGTGCCCTGCCAAGGGCGTGACATTGCCGTGTCGGTTGTGCAGGGCTGCGGAGCGTCAGATCCCCGCCACGCCCCACAGCAGCAGCGCCACCAGCCCGACCAGCAGCAATGCTGCGACGGCGGAGAGGGCGAGCGCTCGCCCGATATCGCCGGGGGTGGCGCGGGCTCGGCCGTCGCCGATCCAATTCTCGGTGATGACCACCCCGCCGTCGCGGTGCGGGCCGCCCAGCGCCAGCCCCAGAGCGCCCGCCATCGCGGCGATGGGCCAGCCCATGTTCAGCGACGGGTGCTTGCGCGCGTCACGGCCCAGCGCACGGAAAGCGGCGCCGGCCTTGGCAGTGCCGATGAAGGGCGCGGCCAGCGCCAGCAGCAGACCGGCCAGCCGGGCGGGCAGGGCGTTCAGCGCATCGTCCAGCGTCGCCGCCGTCAGGCCGAAGCGGCCATGGCGGACGCCGGGGCTGCCCAGCGCGGCGTCGGCGCCGTCCAGCGCGGTCCAGACGAACAGGCCGGGCACGCCGAGCAGGGCATAGCCGAAGACCGGCGCCACCAGCTTGCGGTCGAAGGCGCGGGCGGCGGCCTCCACCGCGGCGCGGGCGATGCCGTGCTCGTCCAGGCCGTAGACATGGCGGCGGGTCAGCGACTGGATCGCCTCCTGGGCGGGCACCCGCCCACCGCTTTCCAGCGCACGGCGCACCGCGCGGATGCGCGTCCAGGCGGCCCGGCCGCGCAGGCCGCAGAGCAGGGCCAGCAGTTCGACCATCCAGCCGCGGCCGATGGAGCCGATCCACTCGACCAGCAGCCCGGCCGCCACCGCGATCAGCACCAGCGCCAGCACCACCAGCGCCCCGCGGATCACCTGGGCCGACTTGCCCCGCTCCGCCCGGTTCAGCCGGGCATCGGCGGCGTTGCAGAATCGCCGCGCCAGCCCTGCCGGGTCGGGCAGGATGCGGTCCAGCCAGTCGCCGAACAGCGCGTCGATCCCAAGCGCCAGCAGCAGGAGCAGCAGCGGGCCGGGACCGCCGAAGGCCGAACCGAACATGAGGTCTCCGCGAAGTAGAGTCCGGCTGTCAGCGCGCGCCGGCTTGGCGCAGCAGGGTGCCGACGCGGGCGTTGCGGCTGTCCTGCGCCCAGTTCAAGGCGGTCCGGCCGGTGAAGTCGGAACGGTCGACCTGCGCACCGGCCTTCAGCAGCCGGTCCACCACCTCGGCCCGGCCGCTGCGGGCGGCGACCATCAGCGGGGTCATGCCCTCGCGGTTCTCCATGTCGACCTTGGCGCCCTTTTTCAGCAGCAGGTCGATCAGCTCCGGATTGCCGTTCTCCGCCGCTGCCAGCAGCGGGGTGTTGCCGGCCTTGTCGGCGCGGTTGACATTAGCGCCGCTCTCCAGCAGCAGCTTGGCGATGGCCGGGCTGGAGCGGTCGACGGCGGCCAGCAGGGCGGTCTTGCCGTGGATGTCGGCCTGATTCGGGTTCTCGCCCCGCAACAGGGCGCCCTTCGTCTTGGCGACGTCGCCGTCATTGACCGCCTGCATCAGCCCGGTGTCCTGGAACAGGCTGATCTGGGCGAGGGCCGGGGCGGCGGAACCGGCGGACAGGCCGGCGGCGAACAGGGTGGCGAGCAGGAGCCGCTTCATGGCGGGTATCCTTCCTTGACAGCAGGGGTGCCGGATACTAGCCAAAAGACGGGTCCTTTTGCCAGATCGGCATTCATCTCCAAGCCTGCTGCATCGACAGGTTGAAGCTCATGCTCCGCAATCCGCTGGCCCGCCACATCGCGCTCTTCCTGCTGGTGAAGGCCGTGCTGATCGGGTTGGGCCTGTGGTGGTTCCTGGGCGCCATGCCGGAACCGCGCGGCATGGTGTCTCCGCCGGTCACATCGTCGCGACCCTGAGCGGAACCTTATCCCCGCTTTGCGGTTGGATCCGGATTGTTCGGACTTCCTGCGAAGCGAAGGGGTGGAGGCATGATCGAGAGCCGCGACCAGAACCCGACCACGATCGATTCCAGCGCCTGGACTGGAGACACCGGAAGCTCCGGCACCGATGCCGCGGTGCGCGAGGCCGTGGCGGTCTTCGACAGCCGCGACGCCCTGCAGAGCGCCATCGACGACCTGACGCTGGCCGGATTCCAGCGCCACGAGCTGAGCGTGCTGGCCAATGACGAGACGATCCGCGAGCGTCTGGGCGGCGTGCCCGACGATGTCGGCAGCCTCGCCCACGATCCCAACGCGCCGCGCCAAGCCTACATTTCGCCGGAGGATGTCGGCAGCGGCAAGGGCGCCGCGGTCGGCTTCCCCGCCTATGTCGGGGCGATCATCGCCACCGGCGCGGTGCTGGCCACCGGCGGCACGGCGCTCGCCGCCGCCGCGGCTGCTGCCGCCGCCGGGGTGGGCAGCGGAGCGGCGGGGTCCTTCCTGTCGCAATGGATCACCGACAAGCGCAACGAGCCCATGCTGCAGCAGCTCGACAAGGGCGGCATCCTGCTGTGGGTCAATGTCGGCGACGCCGCGCGCGAACGCATCGCGCTGGAGGTCCTGAACCGCCACGCCGCCCATCCGGCCGAGGTCCACGAGGTTCGCCAGACCGGATCCGAGTGATCGCTCTGCGGATCGTCACCCCCGCCGGCCACGGCGGACCAGGGCGTCGGGGGTGAAGTCCTGCGGCGTCAGCGGTGCGCCGAACACCGCCGGCGGCAGTCCGTTATCAAGGCCGCGGGCGGTGTAGCGGTCGGCGGTCAGGTCGAAGGCGAACTCCACCGCCGGCACAAGGGCGGGGATCTGCCAATGCTGCACCGGGTGCGCCTCGGCGTAGCGCAGCAGGTCGCCCTTGCCGTCGTAATGCTCCGACGCCAGGATCTGCCAGCTGTCCTCGTCCAGGTAATAGGTGCGGTCGGGCAGGGCGTGCTGGAAATTCGACTTCAGCCGAGCATCGACCACCCAGACCCTGTGCATCTCATAGCGCAGGAACTGCGGGTTGGGATGCCCCGGCCACAGGATGTCCCGCATCGTCAGGCCGGGGTTGGACAGCCGGTAGGCGTTGTAGGGCATATACATCTCGCGCCGCGTCACCAGCGTATAGTCGAAGCGGTCGAGCGCGCCGCTGAACATGTCCAGCATGTCGGCGGTGCAGATGCCGCCCGTCACCGGGTCCGGCGTGTCATAGGCGAAGTCGGGCGCCCTCACCACGCGGCCACGTTCCCCTTCCCGCGCCCAGGCGTGGGTGCGCGCGGCGATGGGGTCGAGGGTCCCCTGCAGGATCAGGCTGCTGCCGGCCTGCTCCTTCGGTTCCAGGATGGTGCGGCGATAGAGCAGCGGCGGTGCCGCCATGTCGCCGTCGGCATAGGGGGAGGCGAACTCCTCCCGCAGCTTCGTCATCGAACGGCTGCCGTCGCCGGACTGGACCACGGTCAGGCTGGTGCGCGACACGCTGCCGCCGCGCCAGCGCAGCTTGTGGTTCCACATCGCCTGCACGCCGTTGGCCGGAATGGGAAACGGCACGCCGACCGACGCATCGCGCAAGGCCAGACCGTTTTCCCCCAAACCGGCGCGATCGGCGTTGGCGAGCGTGGCGTCATAGATCCGCTGCGGTGCGGCGGCGCTGCGGTGGCAGGGGAACAGCGCCAGTTCGAAGCTTTCCGGATATTTCGCCAGCAGCGCCTGCTGCCCGGCGGTCAGTCGGACCTTGTAGCGCTCGACATCGGCGGCGCCGACGGTGAACCAGCGGACATCCTCGATATAGGGGTCGGGCGAAGGGCGGCCGGGCACATAGCCGCGCGGCGCCTCGGTCAGGCCGCCGGTCCAGCGCGGGATCGCCCGCGTGCGGTTGCCGGCCTGTACCGCGCCGAAGGGGGTCAGCTCCTCGCCCAGCCGCGGGACCCCGACATCGGGCGGAGCGTCCTGGGCGAAGGCAGGCGGGGCGGCGGCCGTGGCGGCAACCCCCAGCAGCAGGCCGAGAGCCTCCCGCCGGCCGGGCCGGAAATCGAGTCGGAAATCCGTCGGTTCACTCATACCGGATCGCTCATGTCCTTAGCCGCTCCGTTCCGGCGAGGTCCTGTTCGATGGCGCCGCAGGTCGCGGCGAAGCTCTCGCTCAGCCGGTCGGCCGCTTCCGCCAGCCGGTCGAGCGGAGCGCCTTCGGTGGCGGCCAGTTCCAGAAGGCGGGCCGCCTCCGCCAGCGGTTTGGCGCCGGCGTTGCGGGAGGAGCCCTTCAGATTGTGGGCGCAGGCCCGCACCCAGTCACGGTCGCCGTTGCCGAGCGCTGTCATAAGGTCGGCAAGCACGCCGCGGCCGATGGTGACGAAATCGTTCAGCAGTTCCGCCAGCATCGCCGCATCGCCGCCGCACAGCGCGCGCAGAGTGCCGAGATCGACCAAAGCGTCGCTGCCGGCGGCAGTCGGCGTCGTTGGTGCCGGCGAGGGCGTCACCATGGCGGCATCGGCCGGGGCCGGCGGCATCCAGCGGGCGAGCGTCACCGCCAGTTGCGACAGTTCCAGCGGCTTGCTCAGCACATCGTCCATGCCGGCTGCGCGGTAGCTCTCGATGTCGGCCGGTGCGGCGTTGGCGGTGATGGCGACGATGGGCAGGCGGCGGCCCGCGCCGCCCGACGCCTCGCCGCTGCGGACCTGACGGGTCAGTTCGAACCCATCGATCTCCGGCATCTGCACGTCGGTCAGCAGCATGGCGTAGCGGCGCCGGCCCTGCCGCATGGCGTCGAGCGCCGCCAGCGCCTCCGCCCCGCCCGGCGCCATCTCCGCGGCATAGCCCAACGCCTGCAGTTGCATCTGCAGGACCTTGCGGTTCACCGGGTTGTCTTCCGCGACCAGGATCAGCCGCCCCTGGGCCATCGCCTCCTCGACGCTGGGCGCTCCCTGGCCGTTGGCAGGGCCGGCCGTGCCGCGCCCGGCCCTGGTCGAGGACTGTGCCGTCGAGGAACGGTGGGGGTGGGTCTGGGCCGCCGGCTGGGAAGGGCACAGACGACCCGCGGCGATGGCCACCGCGCGCAGCAGCACCAGCCGGCGCAGCGGCCGGCTCAGCACCATCGTGCCCGGCTCCGCGCCCCGCGTGCCGGGGAGGGAATCGGGACCGGGCTTCCCACCGGTTTCGTGGCAGAGCAGGACCACCGGCGGCCGGGCCTCGCCGCTGCGGCGACCCAACTCCTCCGGTGCGCAGGCGGCGGCGGGGATGTGCAGCGCCTCGTCGATGGCGACGACCCCGACGGCGCAGCCGGCCTCGCGCGCGATACGGGCCTGGGCCGCCAGTTCGGGCGGCGAGGCGGCGGGCAGCACGCGGGCGCCGGCCTGCTCCAGATAGCGGGCGAGGAAGCCGCGCTCCATGTCGTCGGGCACGCCCAGCAGGACCGTCAGCCCGTCCAGCCCGATGGCGTCCTGGCTGTCCTCCGCCGACGCCGGACCGGCGGCGCGGTCCATCGGCAGGCGCAGCCAGAAGGTGGAGCCTTCGCCGGGCTTGCTCTCCACCCCGATCTCGCCGCCCATCAGCGCCGCCAGCCGCCGGCTGATCGACAGCCCCAGCCCGGTGCCGCCGAAACGCCGGGTGGTGGAGCTTTCGGCCTGGGTGAAGGGCTGGAACAGGCGCTGGCACGAGGCCTCGGCGATGCCGATGCCGGTATCGGACACGGCGATGCGCAGCAGCGGCTCGGCCTCGGCTGGCTCCAACTCGGCGCGCAGCACGACCCGGCCGGCTTCGGTGAACTTGATGGCGTTGCCGGCCAGGTTGAACAGGATCTGGCGCAGCCGCACCGGATCGCCCAGCACCGCCTGCGGAATCGCCGGGTCCACATAGGTCAGCAGCGTCAGCCCCTTGGCCCCGGCGGCGGGCGCCAGCGTTTCCGCCACCCCTTCGACCAGGGCCGGCACCGACATCGCCACCCGCTCCAGATCCATCTTCCCGGCTTCGATCTTCGAGAAGTCCAGGATGTCGTCGATGATCCGCAGCAGGGCGTTGGCCGATTCGCGCATGGTGCCGACGGTGTCGCGCTGCTGCTCGTCCAGGTCGGTCCGTTCCAGCAGGCCCAGCATTCCCAGCACCCCGTTCATCGGCGTGCGGATCTCGTGGCTCATGGTGGCGAGAAAGGCGGATTTGGCCCTGGTCGCCTCTTCCGCCTGCTCGCGGCTCTCGCGCAGCTCGCGCGTGCGCTCCGCCACCCGGGTTTCGATCGACTGGATCTGGTCGAAGGCGCGCAAGGCCGCGATCACCGCGGTGAACAGGCTTTCGGCCGACAGATCGGCCTTCGGCTTGTAGTCGTTGATGTCGTAATCGACGATCACGTCGCGCTGCGGCGCCTGTCCCGGCTGGCCGGTGCGCAGAATGATGCGGATGTCGCGGTTGCCCAGTTCGTCGCGGATCCAGCGCACCAGCTTCAGGCCGGAATCGTCCTCCTCCATCACCACGTCCAGCAGGATCACGGCGATGTCGCGCCGGTGTTCCAGCACGTTGCGGGCGTCCGCCGCGGTGAAGCTGCTGATCAGGTCCAGCCGCCGCCGCTGGAAGGTGACGTCGGCCAGCAGCAATCCGGTCATGGAATGCACGTCGGACTCGTCGTCGACCACCAGGATCGGCCAGGGCGGTGCCGCCGGGTCGACGATGGCCGCACGGGCCGCCGCCACCGCGCCATGCCCGGCCGCGGCACTGTCCGCCTCTTCGTCGGCGAACAGAATCTCGTCGTCGTCGTAGGCGCCGCTGCTCATGCGGGTTCCTTCTCCAGCGATACGGGCTCCAGCGAAACGGGCGTCGTCGTGAGCGAAGCTGTGGGGGGCGAGGCGGTTGCTGCGGTCTTCGGGATGCGCAGCGTGAAGGTAGTTCCATCGCCGGGAACGCTGTCAACCGAGATCCGCCCGCCCAGCGACTGCGTCACCAGATTGAAGACGATGTGCAACCCCAGCCCGCTGCCGCCCGACCCGCGCCGCGTGGTGAAGAAGGGCTCGAACACCTTCGGCAGGTTCTCCGTGGGGATGCCGACGCCGTCGTCGGCGAAGCGGATCTCCACCTCGCCGTCCGCCGTCTCGTCCACGTCGATGACCATGTGCCCCTTGCTGTCGGCCGGGAAGGCGTGGGTCAGCGCGTTCATCACCAGATTGGTCACCACCTGGCTCAGCGCGCCGGGGAAGCTGTCCATCACGATGCCGGGCGAACAGGCGATGGCGACCCGGTGGCGGCTCTTGCGCAGGGTGGGGCCGAGCGAGGTGACCACCTCCTCCAGATAGGCCAGCAGGTCGAAGCGGCGCCGCTCCTCGCTGGTCTGGTCGACGGCGACGCGCTTGAAGCTCTGGATCAGCTCGGCCGCGCGGGTCAGGTTCTGTTCGATCAGGCGGGAGGATTCGCCGGCGGTGGCGACATAGGCGGCGAGTTCGGACTTTTTCATCGTTCCGCCTTCGAACGCTTCGGCCAGCGTCGCGGTCCGCCCCGACAGGTGGGTGGCGCAGCCGAAAGCGATGCCGATGGGGGTGTTGATCTCGTGCGCGACGCCGGCGACCAGCAGGGCGAGCGAAGCCATCTTCTCCGCCTGGACCAGACTGGCCTGGGTCTCCTTCAGGTCGGCATAGGCGCGTTCCAGCTCCTGCATCGCATTGAAGATCTCCTCGGCCGAGCGCGCCTCCACCGTCACGTCGGTCAGGGTGCGGACGAAGCCGCCCTCCGGCAGCGGGTTGGTGCGCACCTCGACGATACGGCCGTCGGGGCGGCGGCGCTTGAAGGTGAAGGGCTGGTCGATCATCCCCGCCGGCTCGCCCAGCGGGATCCCGAACCCATCGTCGGACGCCGCTCCGGTGGCCGCCATACCGGTGCCCCCTGGGCCGGTTCCGAAACTCAGATACAGGTCGGGATCGTCGCCCATCTCGCCGAACTCGCCCTGGCGGCGCTGGATCGCCACGATGTCGGCGAAGCGCGGGTTGCCCGACAGCACCTCCGGCGCGATGTTCAGCAGTTCCGCGGCGCGGCGGTTGGCCGTCACCACCCGCCCGTCGCCGTCGACCTTGATGATCCCCTGGTCGGTGTTGTCCAGCGTCACCTGCAGCACATTGCGTTCATGCGCCAGATCCAGTTCCGCCCGCACCCGTTCGGTGATGTCGGACATGGTTCCGGTCAGGCGCAGCGCGCGGCCGTCCGCGTCGCGCTGGGCGGTGGCGCGATCCTCGATCCAGGCCCATTGCCCGTCGCGCCGCCGCATGCGGTAGACGGCGGTGTAGGCCATGGCGTGATCGCGCAGGCGCCGTCGCGATTCGGCCATCACCCGTTCCGCCTCGTCCGGGTGCAGCAGCGAAGACCAAGTCTCCGCCGTCATCGGCAATTCGCTGGAGCCATAGCCGAGCAGGGCGGGAAACTCCTTCGACCACCAATAATGCCCGGTGTGCAGGTCATAGTCCCAGACGGAGGAGCGGGTCGCGGTGATCGCCAGCGCCAGCCGCTGCTCGCTCTTGCGCAGGGCCGCCTCCTCCTGTCCCAGCCGGGCGAGCATCGCGTTGTAGGCCTGGATCACCCGGCCCAGCTCGTCGGCGGCAACCCAGTCCACCGGCTCGTGGCCGCCGCGCTCCGCTTCCAGGATGGAGGCGATCAGCCGCCCCAGCGGCCGCCCGACCGTCAGCCGCAACGCCGCCAGCGCCGCCGCGATGGTGCCGGCCAGCATCAGCAGAAGCAGTGTCGCGGTGTTCATCACCTCCTGCCGCAGCTGTTCGCGCACGACGTCCTGGCTGTAATGCAGCGTGAGGGTGCCGACCTGGAGATTCTGCACCCGGATCGCACGGCGCTCGACAAGGGCGTCGTCGGCGGCCGGGCAGTCCGATCCCGGCCAGACGAACCGCCCCTCCGCCAGATCGTCGCTGACCTCGACGCAGACCAGTTCCCGGTTGGCGCCGATGGCCTGGATGACGTTGCGGATCGCCGGGACGTCGAAGGTCCACAGGCTGTTGGTCAACGCCGCCGCGTTGATGTCGGCGATGGCCGCCACCTTTTCCCGCAGCCCGGCCCGAAGATCCTTGTAGCGGTCGTAATAGAACAGGGCAGAGCACAGCGAGACGGCCACCACCAGACTCGGCACGAGGATCAGAAGGAACTTGGCGGATACCGTCGGGACACGACGCCACGCCTCAGCGATCCTGGTCATGCATTGCCGTTCCGGAGGTTCTTGGTGAAGGCGATTGGGCGGGACGTGCGGACTGGGCGGGGCCCGGCGGTGGACGCCCGCAACTGATGTATCTTGAGCCGGCGATGCCGGTTCGGCACGCGGCGCGCGTGCCTTCCCGGATATGTTCTACTCCCTTGCGTGCAACCCGTCCATGGGGGTGAATCCCGAGGCCGGCCATGGAAGCAATGTCGCAGTTCCGGGAAATACTGCGCAGCCGCAGTATCGACACTTGAGACAAGGCGACGGAATGCACTACTGTGCATAAGCAATGTGCCTGGGTTTCGCGCGCATTCGTATGGATGCGGCCAAGGCTGCGGACCAGTTGAGGGGATTTATGGATTTCAAGACGACCAATACAGGCGATGCGACCGAAGTCAGGCTGACCGGCCGCCTGGAATTTACCGATCATGACAAGCTGCACGAACTGGTGGACCTGTTGGGGCATACCAGCACACGGCGCTTCGTCCTCGACCTGTCTGCGCTGGAGTTCGTCGACTCCGCCGGTCTCGGCATGCTGCTGATCCTCCAGGACGAGGCCGAGAACCACGAGATCAAGCTGGTGGTTCGCGGCCCGGCGGGAGACGTCAGGCGGTCGATCGAACTCGCGCGGCTGAGCGAGATCATCACCATCGAGCCCTGAGCGGCCGAATTCGAACCGCGGGGACGGAGCGATCCGATCCCGCCTGCCTGCCGGTTTCCGTCCGATGGGAGTTTGCCGCATGGACGCCGCTCATCACGACCGCAGGGCCGAGCCTCCGGCCGAAGCGGCTTTGCGTGGCTTCAGCCTGCTGCGCGACCGGGTGCCTGCCGACATGGCCGCCCGCGTCCTTGCGCGCTTCTGCGGAACGGACCAGCAGCCGGGCGACGGTCCTGCGTCCCCGGACGCGCGGCCGGGGGAGCGCTCAGGCGAGCGGCCGAGCGAAAATGTGGTGGAAACGCTGCTGATGGACCGGGCGGACCGCGACCGGCTGCGCGCCGCCTTCGACCGCGGCCCGTTCCTGACGGTGGAACTGGGTGAGGGTGCCGACGAGGCGGCGGCCCTGCTGGACGACTGGACGGGCGCGCCGGCGGCGGACCATCCGGACCTGCCCGGATTCTATCTATCGCTGACCACCGGTACCGCCTATGGCCTGCAATGCCCGGTGCTGGTCTGCGACGAGCTGGTGCGGCGCGGCGCGCTCGATCCGCAACGCCGCTCCAACGTGGAGCTTTGCCTGCACGAGGCGGTCGCCAACGCCATCGTCCATGGCAACCTCGGACTTTCCAGCGCGGTGAAGGGGGAGCCGGGCGGCTACCGCCGCTTCAGCGAGATGATGCGCGACCGGCTGGGCGATCCCGCCGTGGTGCGGCGCCGGCTGGACATCTTCTGCCGCTGGAACGAGCGCAGCATCGCCATCGCGGTGGTGGACCAGGGCGGCGGCTTCGACACCGAACTGGCTCCGGCCATCAGCGGCAACAAGGCGCGGTCGGGCCGCGGCTTCGTCTTCATGCGCACGCTGGCCTCGCGGGTGACGGTGACCGATGGCGGGCGCTGCACCGTCCTGCAGTTCGAGCGCTGACGGAGCGTCCATGGCCGGGCCCGCCCTGTCGCTGTCGGACTGCCGCGTCCTGATCGTCGACGACAACGAATTCAACCGCAAATCCCTTGCCCTGGTGATCCGCCGCGCCGGCATCACCGACATCGCCTTCGCCGAGAATGGGCGGGAAGGGCTGGCGGCCGTCGACCGCTTCCGTCCCGACCTCGTCCTGCTCGACGTCGACATGCCGGTGATGAACGGCTGGCAGATGTGCGAGGCGCTGCGCCGCAACGCCACCCACGAAGAGCTTCCGGTGCTGTTCCAGACCGCGCTGGACAGCGACGAGGAGCAGGTGCGCTGTTTCGAGGCCGGCGGCAGCGACTTCATCTCCAAGCCGATCAAGCCGGGCGAATGCGTGGCCCGCGTCCGCCACCAGCTGGAGAAGCGCAAGCTGTTCGGCGACCTTGCCGCCTTCCGCGAGCGGGTCCAGCGCGAGCTGTCGCATGCCCGCGCCATGCAGACCTCGCTTCTGCCGGAGAACCGCCGGCTGGCCGAGGTGGCCGACCGCTATGGCCTGACGCTGGATGCGCATTTCGAGACGTCGTCGGAACTGGGCGGCGATTTCTGGGGCCTCTACCCGCTGGGCGACCGGCGGCTGGGGCTGCTGATGGTCGATTTCGCCGGGCACGGCATCACCGCGGCGATCAACACCTTCCGCCTGCACACGCTGATCGACCGCTTCCCGATGCAGCACATGGCGCCGTCGCAATGGCTGGTGCAGTTGAACTCCGCCCTGAAGGACGTGCTGCCGACGGGTCAGTTCGCCACCGCCTTCTTCGGCATCCTCGACCTTGCCATCGACACGCTGACCTTTGCCGCGGCCGGTTCGCCCAACCCGGTTCTGGGAACGCCGTCCGCCACCAGGGGGAACGCGCCGGATATCCGCCTGCTCGATTCGGCGGGGCTGGTGCTGGGCGCCTCGCGCCGGGCGCAGTATGTCGACCAGAGCCATCGCCTGCCGCGCGGCGGCTTCCTGTTCCTGTACAGCGACGCCCTGATCGAATGCGGTGGTGAGGAGTGCGGCCCGCTGGGGCAGGACGCGGTGCCCGACTTCGTCCGCGACGGGCTGGCCCGTGACCGCCAGCGTCCTCTGCGCCCGATGATGGACAGCTTCTATGCCCGCACCAGCCTGCCGCTGCGCGACGACCTGACCGCCGTCTGGGTCGCCAGACGGGCGTGAGAGGGCGTGAGCTTTACGGCGCGAACTGCTCCTTCAGGATGCGTTCTTCGAAGTTCAGTTCGGGGTCGAACAGCAGGGTCAGGCCGACGTCGCGGCATTCCTGCACTTCGACCCGCAGGACCTCGCGCACCTCGGTGAAGTCGGCGACGGCGCTGACCGGGCGCTTGGTCTCCTCCAGCACGTCGAAGCAGATGCGGGCGGCATGGGGAAGCAGGGCGCCACGCCAGCGCCGCGGGCGGAAGGCGCTGATCGGGGTCAGGGCCAGCACGCCGGCGTTCAGCGGCACGATCGGGCCATGGGCCGACAGATTGTAGGCGGTGCTGCCGGCCGGCGTCGCTACCAGCGCGCCGTCGCAGATCAGCTCCGGCAGCCGGACCACCCCGTCGATGGTGATGCGCAGCTTCGCCGCCTGCCGCGTCTCGCGCAGCAGCGATACCTCGTTGATGCCCAGCGCCTCCACCCGCTCGCCGTTGACCCGTGTGGCCACCATGCGCAGCGGGTGCAGGCGGACATGCTGGGACGCGACGATGCGCTCCGCCAGATCCTCCTCGCGGTAGACATTCAGCAGGAAGCCGACCGACCCGCGGTTCATGCCGTAGACCGGCGTCGGCCGCTGGCGGTTGCGGGTCAGCGCCCGGTGCAGCGTTTCCAGCAGGAAGCCGTCGCCGCCCAGCGCGACGATCACGTCGGCCTCGTCCGCCGTGGCGTTGCCGTAGCGGTGGACCAGCCGGGTACGGGCCGCCCGCGCCTCCTCCGTATCGGCGCAGGCGAAAGCGATGCGCAGCGCGTCGGGCGCGGGCATCAGCGGCGCCTGCGCGTCGGCGGAGTGGGGAAGGGCGGGCGCAGCGGCGGACTGCATGGCGACGGGATCGGTCATGCCGCGACCATAGCGCAGTCCGGCAGTCGCGCAAAAGTATCGCGCGATGACGAGGCGATGCAAAAGAGCGCATCCATCTGTCGCACAACGAAAAAGGGGACCGCGGACGGCCCCCTTTTTTACGATATGGAACGGATCGGCCGAGGTTACTCGACCATCTCCGACACCATCTCCTCGTCATCGTCGCCGGAGGTGCGCTTCGGCCGGTTGCCTTCGGCATAGTCGAAGGCCGGCTTGTCGTCCTTGACGGTGACCTTGACCAGACCGCCCTTGCTGAGCTTGCCGAACAGCAGCTCTTCCGCCAGCGGCTTCTTGATGTACTCCTGGATCACGCGGCCAAGCGGGCGGGCGCCATAGAGCGGATCGTAGCCCTTCTTGCCCAGCCACTCGCGCGCCTCTTCGTTCAGCTCGATGGACACGCCGCGGTCTTCCAGCTGCGCTTCCATCTGCATGATGAACTTGTCGACGACGCGGTTGATCACCTCCTGCGTCAGCGGCGCGAACGGGATGATCGCGTCGAGACGGTTGCGGAACTCCGGCGTGAACATCTTCTCGACCGCTTCGATGTCCTCGCCGACCCGGCGGTCACGCTCGAAGCCGATGGCGGGCTTGGCCATGTCGGCGGCCCCGGCGTTCGAAGTCATGATCAGGATGACGTTGCGGAAATCGACGATCTTGCCGTTGTGGTCGGTCAGCTTGCCGTGGTCCATGATCTGCAACAGAATGTTGAACAGATCCGGATGGGCCTTCTCGATCTCGTCCAGCAGCAGGACGCAGTGCGGGTGCTGGTCGATGGCGTCGGTCAGCATGCCGCCCTGGTCGAAGCCGACATAGCCCGGCGGGGCGCCGATCAGGCGCGACACCGTGTGCCGCTCCATGTACTCGGACATGTCGAAGCGGGTCAGTTCGATGCCGAGAGTCATGGCGAGCTGGCGGGCCACCTCGGTCTTGCCGACACCGGTCGGGCCGGTGAACAGGTAGTTGCCGATGGGCTTCTCCGGCTCGCGCAGGCCGGCACGGGCCAGCTTGATCGCGGAGACCAGCGCGTCGATCGCCTTGTTCTGGCCGAAGACCATGGTCTTCAGGTCGCGCTCCAGGTTCAGGAGCGTTTCCTTGTCGTCGCGGCTGACCGACTTCGGCGGGATGCGGGCGATCTTGGCGACCACCGCCTCCACGTCCTTCACGCCGATCTTCTTGCGGCGCTTGTTCTCCGGCAGCAGCATCTGCGCCGCACCGACCTCGTCAATGATGTCAATGGCTTTGTCGGGCAGCTTGCGGTCGCCGATATACTTGGCCGACAGCTCCACCGCGACGCGGATGGCGTCGTTGGTGTAGGTGACCTTGTGGTGCTTCTCGTAGTAGGGCTTCAGGCCTTGCAGGATCTTGATCGCATCCTCGACCGACGGCTCGTTGACGTCGATCTTCTGGAAGCGGCGGACCAGCGCCCGGTCCTTCTCGAAGTAGCTGCGGTATTCCTTGTAGGTGGTCGACCCGATGCAGCGCAGCGAACCGGAGGCCAGGGCCGGCTTCAGCAGGTTCGAGGCATCCATCGCCCCGCCCGAGGTGGCGCCGGCGCCGATCACCGTGTGGATTTCGTCGATGAAGAGGATTGCCCCCTCCGTCGCCTCAAGCTCCGACACGACGGCCTTCAGCCGCTCCTCGAAATCGCCGCGATAGCGGGTGCCGGCCAGCAGCGAGCCCATGTCGAGCGCGAAGATGGTGGCGTTGCGCAGCACCTCCGGCACTTCCTGCTGGACGATGCGGCGGGCGAGGCCCTCGGCGATGGCGGTCTTGCCCACACCGGGGTCGCCGACGTAGAGCGGGTTGTTCTTCGACCGCCGGCACAGGATCTGGATGGTCCGTTCGACCTCCTGCTCCCGGCCGATCAGCGGATCGATCTTCCCGCCGGACGCCTTCTTGTTCAGGTTGACACAATACGCCTCTAGCGCTTCGCTGCCTTTTTTCACGACCTTCTCCGCCGCCGCCTCGTCGTCAGCGCCCGAGACACGCTTTGTTTCCGAGCGGCCCGGAGCCTTCGCGATTCCGTGAGAGATGTAGTTGACCGCGTCGAACCGGGTCATCTCCTGCTCCTGCAGGAAATAGACTGCGTGGCTCTCGCGTTCAGAGAACAAGGCAACGAGCACATTTGCTCCCGTCACCTCCTCACGTCCCGACGACTGGACGTGGATGGCCGCACGCTGCAGAACCCGTTGGAAACCAGCCGTCGGCTTGGCATCATCAGGCCTGTTCGTGATAAGGTTCGCCAGTTCGTTGTCGAGGTAATCCGACAGTTCCGCGCGCAGACGGTCGAGGTCGATCCCGCAAGCGCGCAAGACGGCGGTAGCATCGGAGTCTTCGGTCAACGCGAGCAGAAGATGTTCGAGCGTCGCGTATTCATGCCTGCGCTCGTTCGCGTGGGCCAGGGCTCGGTGCAGCGTCTGTTCCAGGTTACGCGACAGCATGTGTGGGTCTAATCCTTTTCTAACGTGCATTGCAGCGGATGCTGGTGCTGGCGCGCAAAGTCCATCACCTGCGTGACTTTCGTCTCCGCCACCTCGTAGGTGAACACGCCGCACAACCCCACACCCCGCCGGTGCACATGCAGCATGATCTGGGTCGCTTCCTCCCGCGATTTGCTGAAGAAGCGTTCGAGAACGAGAACGACGAACTCCATCGGAGTATAATCGTCGTTCAACATCAAGACCTTATACATCGACGGCTTTTTGGTCTTTGGCTTGGCCTTTACGACCACGCCGCTGTTCGTGCCGTCGTTGCCCTGCTTGTCAGAGTCGGCCATGGTCCCAGTCGAATGTCATCGCGATGCACTGTCACTGTGAATGATATGGTCATTTCGGGCGCGGTGGGAAGGGGCCGTTTTCGGTCTCTCTCCATTTGGCAGACCCTCCTTTGGTCCGGTCGGCCGTCCGATACCCCGAATTAGGAGACACCCCTTCCGGTTGGGCCGCAATCGGCGGGAAACCCTAAGCCTTTGTGCGGTATCGCGAGGGCAGGGGGCCAGGGCAGGGGGGCTTCCGGACGCAAAACGGCCCGGCACCCCTGTGCGGGATGCCGGGCCGCTGCGATGCGGTCGGTCAGGTGGGCATGGGACGCCCGCCGGTCAAGCCGGGAGGATCAAATCCCGGCCCGTGGGCGCCGGTCAGGCGGCGACCTGCTTCTTCGACAGGACCTCGACCGTGGCGTTGACGCGGGCGCTCAGCGGAGCCAGCGCCTCGTTGGCGACCTTGACGGTCAGCTCATGCAGCTTGGTGCTCTCGGACACGAAGGCGTCGAGGCTGGCCTTGGTGTAGGCCTTCTGCAGTTCGACCAGTTCCTGGATCGTCTTCACCGCCAGCATGGACTTGGCGTTCGACACGCCCTTCTCCAGCGAGGACTGGGTGAAGGCGGCGACCTGCTTGCCGGCCTCTTCCGCGCCCTTGGCGACGACGGTGCCGGACTGCACGAACGCGTCGACATTCCCCTTGGTGAGGGCGGTCAGCTCCTCATAGCCCTTCATCACCTGGGCGGAGGCCTTTTCCATCTGCTCCTGCTGGGCCTTCACGAGGCCTTCCAGGTTCTGCTTGGCGGTGGCGATGGCGTCTTCGACGGACTTGGTGACGGCGGCGATCTGGTCGGACATGGCTATGCTCCTCGCGCTCTCTCAGGGGTCAACCGCGCGGCCCCGACGATGCGGCGACCGGGCGCGGAGTGGGTTGAGGCCCTCGGACCCCGAAGGACCGGGCGCCCGAGATATGCTGCACTGCAACATGAGCAGAATGTAAGGAACCCCGGGCGCGGAGTCAATGGGTATTGTGCACTGCACAAAAGCCGCGGGCGTGCATCGGACGGAACCCGGAACGCAATACGGCCCGGCAACCGCGTGGTGGTTGCCGGGCCGTTTGCGGGGCCGGGGTCCATGGCTGAACCCCGGCCGTCAGGTCGCGTCCGATCGGGCCGATCAGGCGGCGAGCGGCTTGGAGAAGGTCTCCACCGTCGCGGTGACGCGGGCGTTCAGCGGGGCCAGCGCCTCGTTGGTGACCTTGGTGGTCAGCTCCTGCAGGCGGCTGGTCTCGGCCAGCATCGCGTCGAAGCTCGACTTCAGGAAATCGTTCTGCAGCTCAACCACTTCCTGCAGGGACTTGGCGGTCAGCAGGGCCTTGCCGGTGGTGATGGACTTGTCCAGCGCCGACTGGCCATAGGCGACCACCTCGCGGCCCAGATCCTCGGCGCCCTTGGCGGCGATGGTGCTGCTGGCGATCAGCGCCTCGACATTGGCCTTGCCAGTGGCCTGCAGGTCCTCATAGCTCTTCAGCAGCTGGGCGGCGGTCTTCTCGAACTGCTCCTTGGCGGCGGTCGCGGTCTGCTCGAACTGCTTGACCGTCTGCTCCTGGCCGGCCTTCACCAGACCCTCGTACTGCTCCTTGGCCTGGGCGGCGACGGTCTCGAGCGATTTCGGCGTAAACTGGTTCATGACGCGCGTTCCTTCCTGGCTGATGCCGGCGTATGGAGAGTGGGCCCGCCCGCCGCAAAGCGTGGCGCGGAGCCGGCCGGCAGCGGTGTGCGTTGCATTTTTACGTTGTGCAGCCGTTGTCACGGTTTTCCAGGCGACCCCAGGTCAGCCCCGAAAATGCTGCACTGCAATATAAGGATTTTATGGGCTAGACACTGCGCGGTGTCAACAGTCCGTTCGGCAGGTATGCGGCTTACTCCGTTGTGCCGAACTTACCCCGAAAGCGTGAAATTCCCATGACACCATAGACGCCTTCGTTGTGGGCGGAGGCGGCGGTCGCGGAAGCGGCGGCAAGTCTTCGGCGGAGACTGTCCTTAACGAAGACTTTACCGGCGCTGGGACAAGTGTAGCGTGGCCGTGGAGGGGATTCGCCTCGGCCATTGGTCAGGTGCGGCGCTTGGACGCGGCGCACAGGGCCATCCCTTCGTCAGGCCGCATCTTCGGGACCATTTCGACCATGACCTATTGCCTTGGCATCAAGACCCGCGACGGCCTGATCGGTCTGTCGGACGGCCGGATCACCAGCGGATCGCAACTGTCGTCGGCCCGCAAGGTGACGATGATGGGCAGCGGCGGCGACCGCTTCTTCATCATGAACTCCGGCCTGCGCAGCGTCCGCGACAAGACGCTGGCCTATCTGCGCCGCGACATGCAGAAGCGCCGGGGCGAGGCCTATGCCACCATGCTTGACGCGGTGTCGGCCTTCACCACCTGCCTGCGGCAGGTCGCCGCGGAGGACCGGGAGTCGCTGGAGGCGTCCAAGCTGCACTTCAACCTGCACGCCATCATCGGCGGCCAGCTGGCCGAGGACCGCGAACCCTTCATGTTCCTGGTCTATCCGGAGGGCAACTGGATCGAGGTGGACGAACGCACGCCCTACCTGTCGATCGGCGCCACCGCCTATGGCAAGCCGATCCTGGACCGCGCGCTGACCTACGGCACCGACATGCAGACGGCGCTGAAGCTGGCCTATCTGTCCTTCGACAGCACCCGCTTCTCCACCAACGACGTCGGCTTCCCCATCGACATGGTGTCCTACCATGCGGAGTCGCGCAGCTGGCGCCAGTCGAACTACGACTATGACGATCTCAGCGAACAGCGCCAGTGGTGGAACCGCAACCTGACGGAACTGGCCCGCCGCATGCCGGACGGCCCGTGGGTCGAGACGCTGGTCCCGGAAGAGATGCGCCCGCGCCAGCCGGCCGAAGAGGCGGTCTGACAGGCGGCCCGAAAGGACGTGGCCTGACTGGCGATCAGTTTCCCGGAAGGGCGCTCAGCAGCAGCGCCCCGAAGGGGGCGGTCGGGCCAACCAGCCCGTAGTGGCCCAATCCATCCCGGCCGACCTGAATCTCGAAGAACACCCCGCCGTCGGCCAGTTGGCCGGAGGAGGGCAGGGTGCGTGGCGCATCGTCGGGGTCCGGCAGGCCGGGGAAGGCGACGCCGGTCGGGTCGAGTCCGCGCAGAAGTTCCGGGAAGCGGGCGTCGGTGAAGCGGCTGGACGGGTAGGGAAAGGCGGTGAAGAACCACTGGCCGGCACGGCAGCCGTTGATCAGCCAATAGAAACCGTTGGACGGCAGCCGCAGCCCCTGGGGAGGCGGGTCGAACGCCCCGTCGTCGCGCAGACGGCCGATGAAGTTGTCATATTGCGCCGCGGTCAGCTGCAGGGTCGCCGTGCGGCCGCGCGCCGCGGAGAACGGGTCGGTCAGCGTCATGCGGGCGAGGTCGGTCGCCTCGATCACATGCGCCTCCACCGCCGCGCCGCCGCGGTCGGGATCGCCGACGACGTCATAGGTGCGCACGTGCCGATTGTAGTCGGCGTTGAAGATCAGGCGGAAGCGGTCGGCGCCGTCCTTGCCGCAGCGCGACCGCAGATCGTCGCCATTGAGATAGCTGAACCAGGTCAGCTTGCGCGCCAGCGGATTGTCGGTCGGTCCCACCGAGCCGCAGCCGGCGAGCGCCAGCAGGGAGGCGGCCATGGCCGCCGCCATCGCCCCCCGGGCAAAACGCCGGGCCAGGCCATGGCGGAAAAGGGTGGCCGGAACGGTTCTTTGATGACCACGACTCATTGTCGCTTGCCTCGCGTCTGCGGCCCCTGGTAGGTGGAGAAGAAAGGGCGCCGCGGCAAGCCCCGGATGGCGGGCTTCGGCCTGTCGGATGGCGCCGGTAACCCGTCTGCCCCCTGCCGTAACCCTTCCGCCGTGCCGTGTCCGCCTTTCCATTCCCTCGTCATGCAGGACCCGCAATTTTGGCCACAGAAACTGCGAAAAGCCAAAGCAGTAAATTAACGAATTCATGCTAGACACTGATTTCGCACGAATTTACCATTGAACCAAGCACCAGTATCTAGCGGTTGGCGGGGCCATCATGAGTGTAACGCGCAACACCGTTCGTAACGGATTGTTTCCGTTCGCCTTTCGCGCGGCGGACACGAACGGGGGGCGGAGTTCGGCGGGTGTGGGTCGCCATTTGTTCGCGGCCGCCGCGCTGCTGGGCATGGTGGCCGCCGGAGCCGGCCTGTCCGCCGCCGAGGCGCTGGCGGCAAAGGCCGCGGCCATCGTCGTCGATGCCCGGACCGGGCAGGTGCTGATCGACCAGGATGCCGACGCGATCACCTATCCGGCGTCCCTGACCAAGATGATGACCCTGTACCTGACCTTCGATGCGCTGGATGACGGTCGCCTGACCCTCGACCAGCAATTGCCGGTCTCGTCCTGGGCGGAGAGCATGTCGCCGACCAAGCTGGGCCTGCGCGCCGGCCAGACCCTGAAGGTGGAGACGGCGATCCTCGGCCTCGTCACCAAGTCGGCCAACGACGCCGCGGTGGTGCTGGCGGAGGCGCTGGGCGGCACCGAGTCGCGCTTTGCGGAGATGATGACGCGTAAGGCCCGTGAAATCGGCATGCGCCACACCGTCTACCGCAACGCCTCCGGCCTGCCGAACATGGAGCAGGTGACGACCGCCCGCGACTACGCGATGCTGTCCCGCGCGCTGATGCGCGACCATGCCAAGTACTATCCCTATTTCAGCCGCCGCAACTTCGCATATGGCGGCCGCACCCTGGCCAACCACAATCACCTGATGTCCCGCTACGAGGGGATGGACGGCATCAAGACCGGCTATACCGTCGCGTCCGGCTTCAACCTCGCCGCCTCGGCGGTGCGGGACGGGCGGCGTCTGGTCGGCGTGGTGATGGGCGGCAAGTCGGCCGTGTCGCGCGACAACAAGATGGCGGCCCTGCTCGATCAGGCCTTCGGCCGGCCCAGCCGGGGCAACGAGGACGCGCCGGTGATGGCGAGCCTCGACACCACCCGCTCCGACGCCACCGACGGCGAGGGGGATGATGATGAAGAGCCGGTGGTGAAGGCCAAGCCGGTCCGCGCCTCCCTGCAGACGGCAGCGATCCCGGTCGCGGCTCCGAAGGAAGAGAAGGCGAGCCGCGGCAGCGCCTCTTCGCATTGGGGTGTCCAGGTCGGTGCCTTCTCCAGCAAGGCGGCCGGCAACAAGGCGGTGAGCCAGGCGGTCAAGCAGGCGCCGTTCCTGCTGCGGACGGCCAAGCCCAGCGTCGTGCAGGCGAAGACCGGCAAGGAGACCGTCTATCGTGCCCGCCTGACCGGGTTGGACGAAAAGGACGCCCGCAAGGCCTGCGCCGTTCTGACCAAGCACGGCCACCACTGCGTCGCCGTGTCGCCGGGCGAGCGGGGCTGACGACGGCAGCCGCGGGCGGCCGGGCTCAGTCCTGCGCCGCGGCGGCGCTCCGCTTCAGGAACCCGATGGCCGGCGCCAGCGTGCCGGCCAATTCCTCGGCCAACTGCGCCTGATCGGTGCCCGGCCGCTCCAGGCCGGCTTCCAGGGCACGGGCCGCCCGGCGCAAGGCCAGACAACCATATTGGCCCGACACGCCGGCGATCTTGTGGGCCATCGCCCCGGCCGTTGTCCGGTCCCCCTCCTTCAACGCCGCGGCCAGCGCCTTCCCATGCTGGTCCAGAACCGCGGCCGTCCGGTCGAGCAGTTCGGCGGCGCGGGCGGCGGGCAGCATCTCCCGCATCGTTCTGATCGCCCCCTCATCGAAGGCCGGCCCGGTTGACGGTGGTGCGGCTTGCGGCCCGTCTCCCGGCATCAAGGACAAGGCGTCCAGTCGCAGCGGCTTGGTCAGCATGCCGTCGGCGCCGCTGTCGGTGCAGCGGGCGCGTCCTTGCGCGGTGGCGCTGGCGGTCAGCATGAGAATGCGCGGGGCGGCGCCGTTCGGCTGCCGGCGGATGGCGCGCACCGCCTCGTCGCCGGGCAGGCCGGGCAGGTCCAGATCCATCAGGATCAGGTCGAAACCGCCCTGCGCAGCCGCCGCGACGGCAGCCGGTCCATCTTCCACCGCCACCACCCGATGGCCGGCACGTTCCAGCAGGGCGCGGGCGGCAAGGCGGGTAACCGTCTCGTCCTCCGCCAGCAGGATCTGCAAGGGCTGTGCTTCGCCCGTCCGGTCCGCCGTCATGCCGATCCGCTCTCCCTGGTTGATATGATCGCTCACTCTACCCGGTTTCGCGTCGTGGCGCACCGGTAAGGTCAGGGGAGCGGCGGGATCACACCGTGGGCGAGGCCTGGGTGAACATCGGATCCTCGATCCGGTGCAGGCGCCCGGCGCCGGTCATCGCGGCGCGCAGCAGCAGGGTCTTGCGGCGGGCAGCGGCCAGCTTGGCGACCGGCGCCTCGCGCAGGACCTCCGCGCCATAGGCGTCGGCAACCATCAGCCCGCAATCCTCCGGGATCAGTTCGGTCGGGAACCCGTCGTCGACGGCAAAATAGAAGGCGTCGCACCAGTCGCGATACTCCTGCCATTTCTGGTCGGAGCGGAAATCGGGAACGCCGCTCTTCACTTCGACGATCAGGATGCTGCCGGCCTCGTCGATGGCAAGAACGTCGGCCCGCCGGCCGCTCGCCAGCCGGAATTCGGTCAGGGTCGCATAGCCGCGCAACGCCAGCGCCCGCCGCACGCCACGGAAGATCGGCGGCGCACCCCCGGCCGGGAGGCCGGAGCCGCTGTCGGATACCGGAACGGCAAAATCGTCGCTCATGGCGCGGTGCCACCATCGAAATAGGAACGGGTAGGGAACATGGCCCCACAATGACCGGTCCGCGCGTCGTCGCCAAGGGGCAAAAGTATGGCTGGTCGCGATCAGGCCATCCCAATCAGGCCGCCCCAATCAGGCCACCCGAGTCAGCTTGGCAGAATGACCGGGGGCAGGGGGGCCGGACGGCAGCGGTCGCGCGGCAGGCTGCGCTCGGCGGGGAAGACCAGCACCGCCGCAGTACCGACCCCCGGCTGGCTGGTCAGCTCCAGCCGTCCGCCATGCATCTCAACCAGCCGCTTGACGATCGGCAGCCCCAGCCCGGTCCCACGGGAGTTGCGGGCGATGGTGGAGTCCGACGGCTCGAAGGGGTGGAGGATGTGCGGAAGGTCGGCGGTCGGGATGCCGACGCCGGTGTCGGCCACCATCAGCCCGAGCCCGCCGTCGGGCATGAGATTCACGGTCAACACCACTTCACCGCTGGGACGGGTGTGGGTGACGGCGTTCGACAGCAGGTTGGTCAGCATCTGGGTCAGCGCCTGGGCGTCGCCCCGCAGCAACGGCAGGCCGGCCGGCACCTCCCGGCGCATGCGGACGTCGCCTTCCGCCGCCGCCTCCTGCAGGGCGGAAAAGACCCGCAGCGACAGCGTGTCCAGATCCACCCCGTCCTCCGCCAGCGGCATCCCGCCGCTGTCCAGGCGCGACAGCTCCAGAATGTCGTCGATCAGCGCCAGCAGGTGGGTGCCGGCATCGCGGATGTCGCCGGCATAGCTGCGGTAACGTGGATTGCCGAGCGGCCCGAACGGCTCAGACAGCAGCATTTCCGAGAAGCCCAGCACCGCATTCAGCGGCGTGCGCAGCTCGTGGCTCATCTGGGCCAGGAAGGCGCTCTTGGCGCGGCTGGCGCTTTCCGCTTCCGCACGGGCGGCGCGTGCCTCCGTCTCGCGGATGCGCAGCCGCTCCTCGTTCAGCTTCAGCGTGGTGACGTCGGTGTAATGGACCAGCACGCCGCCCGGCACCGCATGTTCGCGGCTGAGCAGCCAGCGCCCGTCGGGCAGCGGCACCACCACCGGCGGCTCCTGGCGGCGATGGCGCTCCAGCCGGGCCGTCATCCAGACCGCTCGCTCCTCGTCGGTGGTCAGGCGCGGATCGGCCAGGGCGAAGCCGCGGGCCAGATCCTCGAACGGCACGCCGGGAACCAGCCGGTCGGCCAGGGTGGGCAGGTCCTTCTTCAGCCGGCCGTTGGCGTGGACCAGACGGTCCGCGTGATCGAACAGGGCGAAGCTCTCGGCGCTGTGTTCCAGCGCCGCGGTCAGGCTTTCGGCCAGCGCCTCCGCCACGGACGGGTTCTCGGGGCCGAGATCGGTCAGGATGGCGCACAGGCCGCCGGGGGCCGGTCCGGCAGCAACCCGCCAGCGCACCGGCGTCGTCCCGCGCCGGGCGGCGACGGTGCGCTCCACCGGGCCATGCAGGGCATCGGCCAATGCGGCGAACAGTCCGGGGCAGGCGGCATCGGTGCCACTCCCGCGCAGCCGCTTGCCGGTCAGCGGAGCGACGCCCAGCAGCCGCTCCGCCGCCGGGTTGGCCGACTGCCATTCCAGGTCCGTCAGCGCGCCGGTGCAATCGGTGTGCGTTTTGAAGAGCGCAACGGCGTCCGGCAGTTGCAGCATGGCGAACAGCAGCGGATCGATCGACGGGAATTCCCCGGCAACGGCCCTGTCGTGCCCACCATCGGCACAAGTCTGCGTGTCGCAATCCATTCCGCCATCATTGCAGACCATTCCTAAAAAACACTGAAGGCCCGGCTTGTGAGGTCAGCGAATATTTGTCGAATTGTAACAGGGGAGGCTGGCTGTTCAAGCAGTTCTGTGGATTTGCCGAAAAAGCAACGAAAGGTTTGATTGAGGATACCGCAGTGATCTTCGCGTGAAGTCTGCCGAATGGCGGGCTTTGCAACGGGCCGCGCCTTCCATAGTGTTGAGTCCCATCGGAGCATGAGGCATGGGATGCAGGTGTGACCGTGAACGGCAGCCAAGACGACGCCGGCGGTGCTGTGCCGGCCATTCTGGTGTTCGGAGCCAACGGACTGCTGGTCGATTGGACGCCCGCGGCAGCGGACCTGCCCGCGCTCGCCGGCCGCCTGATCGCCGGTCTGTCGGACGAGGATCTGTGTACCCACCTCTCCTCCGGCGCGGAATTGGGCGTGATGTCGACGGGCGAGATGCCAGGGGACGTGATGCCGGAGCACACGGTCCTGCCGCTTGCCAACGGCGGCGCGGTTTGGCGGTTCCAAGGTTCGCCTTCGTCATCGAATTCCCGCAATGCTGCGGCCTCGCCGATGGGCGATCCCGCCGGGCGCCTTTTCGCCGCCGCGAGCCACGACCTGCGCCAGCCTTTGGCGGCGCTGTCCCTGCTGATCGGCACGCTCGATGGCAGGCTGGGTGGCAGGCTTGATGGCCGGCAGGATCGCGACCTGCTGCGCTCGATGGCCCAGGCGGTGGAATCGATGCGCAGCATGGTCGACGGCCATTTCGACCTCGTCCGTCTTGAAAGCGGCCTCACCGAGCCGGACATCCGCACCCACGCGGTCAACGGCGTGCTGATGCGCCTCGCGCTGGAGGTGGCGCCGCGCTTTGCCGACCGTGGGCTGCGCTTCACCGTGATGCCCTGTTCCGCCATGGTGCGGACTGATTCGGCTTTGCTCGAACGTCTGCTGCATGGCCTGGTTGCCAATGCCCTGCGCGGGACGATCCGGGGCCGCGTGCTGCTGGGCTGCCGCACGCGCGGAGACCGTCTGCGCATCGAGCTGTGGGACAGCGGCCGTGGCCTGTCGCCGCAACGTCTGGCCTCCCTTCGGGCGGAACTGGCGAAGCAGGCCGGCGAAGGGGCGGGATCGCTGGGGCTGGACCTGACCCTGGTGCGCGGCCTTGCGCGGAAGCTTGGCCTCGGGCTGGAAGTCTGCGCCGAGGAGGGGCGGGGCACCGTCATCGCCGTCGTGGTTCCCCTGTCGGTCGAAACGGGCGCCGACGCGACCGATGCCTCCAGCCGGGAGGAGGCCGTCGCGGCCCCTGCGCCGGACAGCAGCACCGCCGACATCAGCCGCACCCGCATCCTGGTGATCGAGGACGACCCCATGGTGCTGGCCGCGCTGGAGGCGCTGCTGGGGCAATGGGGGTGCAGCGTCGTCGGGGCGGAGTCCTACGACATGGCCGTCGAACGGATCGGTCCGGCCCCGGAGCCCTTCGACCTCGTCATCTCCGATCTGCGGCTGAAGGGAGCGGCCAACGGCATCGTCGCCATCCGGCAGATCGCCAAGCTGTTCGACCGTCCCGTGCCTGGCATGATCCTGACCGGCGATACCGATCCCAAGCGCCTGCGCGAGGCGCGGTTGTCCGGGTACCCTCTGCTTCACAAGCCGGTCGCGCCGCTCGCCCTGCGTGCCGCCGTCGTCCGTCTGCTCGGACATGATCCCCTTTGATAACAAAGATCAAGTTTGGAAATCGGGTCTTCTGGAAAAACGTGTCGAATATATAGTGTCGGATCTTTCGGCCTCTGCTGCAGTGCAGTGACATTCCTGAAACAGAGGCGGGGGATGCGGCGAAATGCAACAAGGTTGCGACGTTTATTCGCAAGGCAAGCCCATTCTTCTCCTCCAATCGGCGGAGTGAACCCTTCCTTTGGTTTGATGGTGAACTTAAACATACCCATTTATGCTTTCGCTTCGTTATGATCCGGGTTGAGCAGCGACTGTTCGAACGGATGGGGTGGGGGGCGTTCGGATGAACCGGCGATATCGGGCGGGGGGAAGGACGGCAGCGCTGCCGGTGATCGTCATCGCCGGGCTGTTCCTGTCGCTATCGGCCTTTCTGTTGGTCCGCAGCGCGACAAGCCAAGCCGAACATGCCCTGGCCGACCGTCAGGCGATCCAGCTCCACGACGAGCTGAAGGCGAGCTTCGAGCATCAGAGCGTGCTGCTGCGTGCGCTCAGCGGTCCGTTGGCCGGCCCCGCCCCGGTGACGGATGCGAGCTTCGCGTCGGCGGCCGAACCCCTGCTGCCGCTTTATCCCAATCTGCGGGCGGTCGCCTGGGCCCGACGGATTTCCAAACGGAACGTGCCTCTGCTTGAGCGGGCGATGCGCTCGGCCGGCTACTCCTCGTTCGCGGTTCGCAATGCCGATGGGGGAAGCGGTCCGGAATACGGACGCGGTCCCGAATACGACACCGCCGGGATGGCAGCCGACCGGTTCGTCAACGTGCTGGCCGAACCACAATCCGCCGCCGGACTGATCGGCCTCGACATGGCCAGTC
Source organism: Azospirillum sp. TSH20 (assembly GCF_003115935.1). Lineage (NCBI taxonomy): Bacteria > Pseudomonadati > Pseudomonadota > Alphaproteobacteria > Rhodospirillales > Azospirillaceae > Azospirillum > Azospirillum sp. TSH20. The sequence continues at coordinate 5,071 of NZ_LGQU01000051.1, read as the reverse complement.
TTTCCGGCCAGCGCGACGTGCTGGTGCGGTCCTGCGCCGCCAATCGTCTGGTCGCGGCAGAAGGCGAGCCGTTGCGGGCGAATTTGGGCGAGAATTCCGTGCTGCTCTACCTGCCGGTCTATACCCGCGAAGTCGAAGACGATCCGGGCCGGCTGGTCGAGCCCATCGTCTGCGATCTGCTCACCGGTTTCCTGTGGACCAGTTTCGACATCGGGCAGTTGCTGCGGGATGCGGTGCGCCGGGTCGGCCTTTCCATCGGCGACGTCTATCTTCTGGAGCCGCCGGTCCGGCCGGATATGGGCGTGCCACGGATGCTGGCCGCCGAAGGGGCGATCGGCCGTCCCGGAGAGCTGCCCCATCCGCCGGTCGATCCCCTCACCGTCGAGCAGCTGACGGGAGACGCGGCGCCGCATGCCATCGTCCGCGACATCGCCTTTGCCGGGCGGGTGTGGCGGCTCTATGTGCTGCCGGACGCGGCGCGGCTGTTCAGCGCGGACGACCGGTTGGCCTGGACCATGCTGATCGGCGGGATTCTCCTGACCGCGGGTGTCGCGGCCTATGTCCTGCGGGAAGCGCGCACCAAGCGCCTGCTGCGGACCGAGGCGCGTGCCCGTGCCGCCATGGCCCGCGCCCTGCGCGAGAGCGAGGAACGCTTCCGGCTGGCGCTGCGCTATTCCAAGGTCACGTTGTTCAGCCAGGACTGTAACCTGAGGCATCTGTGGATCTATTGCCCACGCACCGACCTGCATCCGGAGCGGATGATCGGCCGGACCGATGCCGAGCTGTTCCCCGCGGACGAGGCGGCGCGGATGTCGGCCATCAAGCGGTCCGTGATCGAAAGCGGCATCGGCACCCGGTGCGAGCTGGAGGTGACCTATGGCGGCAGCCGGCGGGTGCTCGACCTGTCGGTGGAGCCGATGCGCGACGAAACCGGGGCGGTGGCCGGCGTCGTCTGCGCTGCCATCGACATGACGGAGTCGGTCGAGATCCGGGAGGCGCTGTCCCGCGCCCATGCCGATGCGGAGCGGGCCAATCAGGCGAAGAGCCGCTTCCTGGCCGCCGCCAGCCACGATCTCCGCCAGCCTTTCCAGGCGATGAGCCTGTTCCACCACATCCTGATGAGCAAGCTGGACGATCCCCAGCAGGTGGAGGTGGCGAACAAGCTGGGGGAGGCGCTGACCGCCGGCAACACGCTGCTGTCCACCCTGCTCGACACCTCCGCGCTGGAGGTCGGCAACGTCAAGCCGCGGGTGGCGGAATTCGACGTCCAGGACATCCTCGCCCGGTTGTCGGTCGAGATCGGCGATCAGGCGATCGACCGCGGGCTCCAGCTGCGGACCGTCGACTGTTCCGCCCGGGTGCAGAGCGATCCGATCCTGCTGGAGCGGATGGTCCGCAACCTGCTGGTCAACGCCCTGCGCTACACCACGGAGGGACGGATCCTGCTGGGCTGCCGGCGCCGGTCGGACGCCGATGGCGGGTTCCGCCTGTCCATCGAGGTGTGGGACACCGGCCCCGGCATCGCCGAGGCGGAAATGGCGGCGATCTTCGAGGATTTCTACCGCTGCGGCACCGATCAGCGCGACAGCGGCCGGGGACTGGGACTGGGGTTGTCCATCGTCCGCCGCATGTCCCAGATGCTGGACCATCCCGTCACCGTGCGGTCGCAGGTGGGGCGCGGCACCGTCTTCGCCGTCAGCGTGCCGCTGGTCGAGCAGCGCTGCCACTGCAGCGCCGCGGCGGAGTGAGCCGCCGCTCTCGCCTCCTGTCCTGGTTCCTCCATACCGCAGCGCGCAATGGTGGCAGTCCTGCCAGCGGGTCCGCTTTTCCCGTCCGTGTCCGCGCAAGTTTCGGTTATGCTGCGGCTGCTCACTGCACCGAAACGATCCCAGTAACCCAGCTGCAACAATAGCTTGGCGACTTTATTGATGTAGGTCATTGGGCCCCTTCGCCATAGGGGCTATTGCTTTCGCATAAGCACACTCCTTGGATAATCCTTGGAGGGCGAAGGTTCCGCTTCGACGGAACCCAACAAGACGGAGTCCGGCCCGTCGCCATGGCATGCCCCCGAAGGGCGCCGACGGCAATGGGAACCGGGCTTGGGGGGATACGGCCTGCCGCCGCGACGGATGCCCCGCCCCAATGGGGCATCCGTTCCGGTCACCGGCATTCGGGCTTCCGCCGCGATGAGGCGGGGTCCGTTGGTCGGGCGCCGCGATCCTTTTCAGGAGCATTCTAGTATGGACACCGCCATCGCCGCCCTCTCCGCCGCCCCGGCGGGTCGCAGCGGCCTCGTTCCGACCGGCAAGAACGGCAGCCCCATGATCGAAAACGTCACGTTCGAGGAAATCCACATCGGCCAGCAGGCCAGCCTGTCGCGCCGCCTGACCATGTCCGACATCGAGCTGTTCGCGACGGTGTCCGGCGACCTCAACCCGTCCCATGTCGACGAGGATTATGCCGTCGACCACAAGGTGGTCGGGCATGGCATGTGGTCGGGCTCGCTGATCTCCGCCGTTCTCGGCACCCTGCTGCCCGGCCCCGGCACCGTCTATGTCGGCCAGGATCTGCGGTTCGAGCGTCCGGTCCTGCTGGGCGACATCGTCACCGTGACGGTCACCGCCAAGTCCAAGGATGCGGTGCGCAAGACGGTCGTCTTCGACTGCCTCGCCGCCAACCAGGATGGCAAGACCGTCGCGACCGGCATCGCCGAGGTGATCGCCCCGACCGAGAAGGTGCGCCGCGCCGCCGCGGAGCTGCCGCAGGTGCAGGTGATCCGCCATGACGGCCACGAGCTGATGCTGAAGAAGTGCGAGTCGCTGCCGCCGGTGCCGACCGCCGTCGTCCATCCCTGCGACGAAAGCTCGCTGCGTGGCGCCGTCGAGGCGGCGGAGGCCAACCTGATCGACCCGGTGCTGGTCGGTCCGGAAGCCAAGATCCGCTCCATCGCCGACACGTACGGCCTGGACATCTCCCGCTACCGCATCGTCGACGTCGCCCACAGCCATGCCTCGGCCGAGACCGGCGTGCGGCTGGCCCGCACCGGCGAGTGCGAGGCGGTGATGAAGGGCAGCCTGCACACCGACGAGCTGATGGGCGAGGTGGTGCGGAAGGAGACCGGGCTGCGCACCGGCCGCCGCCTGAGCCACGTCTTCGTGATGAACGTCCCGACCTACCCGCGTCCGCTGCTGATCACCGATGCGGCGATCAACATCTACCCGACGCTGGAGGACAAGGTCAGCATCGTGCAGAACGCCATCGACCTCGCCAAGGTGCTGGGGACCGAGGTGCCGCGCGTCGCCATCCTGTCGGCGGTCGAGACCATCAACACCAAGATCGCCTCGACACTGGAAGCCGCCGCGCTGTGCAAGATGGCCGACCGCGGCCAGATCACCGGCGGCATCCTCGACGGCCCGCTGGCCTTCGACAACGCCATCAGCCGCGAGGCCGCCATCACCAAGGGCATCAAGTCCGAGGTGGCCGGGCAGGCCGACATCCTGCTCGTCCCCGACCTGGAGGCCGGCAACATGCTGGCCAAGCAGCTGTCCTTCCTGGCCCATGCGGACGCCGCCGGCATCGTGCTGGGCGCCCGTGTGCCGATCATCCTGACCAGCCGCGCCGACAATGTGCGCACCCGTCTGGCGTCCTGCGCCGTGGCCGTCCTGTCGGCCGCCGCCCGCCGCCGTGGCGCCACCGCCGCGGCCGAGTGAGAAAGCCAGACGTCATGTCCAACGCGATCCTCGTCATCAATGCCGGCTCCTCCAGCCTGAAATTCTCGGTGTTCCGGGATCATGGCGGCGGGGATCCGGTGGTCGCCATCAACGGTCAGATCTCGGGCATCGGCACCCAGCCGGTGTTCGAGGCCAAGGACGCCCAGCGCCGCCCGCTCGCCGAAAAGAGCTGGGGGGCGGGGGAGCCGAGCGACCGCACGGCCCTGCTGTCCTACCTGCTGGACTGGATCGAGGAACGGCTAGAGGGGGCGACGCTGATCGCCGCCGGTCACCGGGTGGTTCATGGCGGCGTCCGCCACGCCACCCCGGTGCTGCTGACCTCCGCCGTGCTGGATGAGCTGGACGGTCTGGTCCCGCTCGCCCCGCTGCACCAGCCGCACAACCTCGCCGCCATCCGCGCGCTGGCGGAGGCGCATCCGGAGCTGCCGCAGGTCGCCTGCTTCGACACCGCCTTCCACCGCAACCAGCCCTGGCAGGCACAGACCTTCGCCATCCCGCGGGAGCTGACGGAGGAGGGCGTGCGCCGTTATGGCTTCCACGGCCTGTCCTACGAGTACATCTCCCGCCGCCTGCCGGAAATCGCGCCGGAGCTGGGCGATTCGCGGGTGGTCGTCGCCCATCTCGGCAGCGGCGCCAGCATGTGCGCCATCCATGGCGGGCGCAGCGTCGACAGCACCATGGGCTTCACCGCCCTGGATGGCCTGCCGATGGGCACCCGCTGCGGCACCATCGATCCCGGCGTGCTGATCTACCTGATGCGCAAGGGCATGGATGCCGGCGCCATCGAAAAGCTGCTCTACAACAAGTCCGGCCTGCTCGGCGTGTCGGGCATCTCCAACGACATGCGCGCTCTGCTGGAGAGCCGCGACCCGCATGCGCAGGAGGCGGTGGAGCTGTTCTGCTTCCGCATCGCCAAGGAGACCGGCGCGCTTGCCGCCTCGATGGGCGGGGTGGATGCCGTGGTGTTCACCGCCGGCATCGGCGAACGCTCCGCCCCCGTGCGGGCGCGGGTCGGCGACAAGCTGGCCTGGATGGGCGTCGAGATCGACGCGGCGGCGAATGAGGCCAATGCGGCGAAGATTTCCACGTCGCGCAGCCGCCTGCCGGTCTTTGTCATCCCGACCGACGAGGAACGGATGATCGCGCTGCACACCCGCAAGGTGCTGACGGGGCGGTGAGTGTTTTTGGGGCGTTAGACCCCCACCCTAACCCTCCCCCGCTGGGCGGGGGAGGGGATACGCGCTTGTTCGGCAGAGTGGCGGCAGTCCCTCCCCCGCCCAGCTCTCGCACAAAGCTTTGCTTTGTGCTGACGCGGCAGGCGGACCGTAGGTCCGCTGAGA